>CBFGPU010000254.1:0-5247 GCA_965650715.1 uncultured Haloferula sp.
CGAGTTTGCCGTTCACGAAGATGTCCGCTTCGTTGTCCGCGATGAAGACGGCGCGCACCGAGACGGGATCCGCCACGAGTTGGACTTCCGTTCCAAGCGAGATCGTGTCGCCCGCGGGCCTCGAGGAGGACGCTGTGGAATCCGACCAGATCCACTTCGCGGTCAAGGTCCCCTCCCCGCTCGCGCCGGCGCGCGGGATCCCGGGAGCGGTCTTGTCTGGTGAAGTGCCCGTGAGCATCCACACGGCATCCACGAACTGCTCGGCGCTCATGCGCTTCTGCAAGGGGCCGCGGAAGACGGAGGGATCATCGCCCTGCCCGGTCGTGACGCATTCGGACTGGTAGGCGTGGGACGAGACGATGACGGCCAGGGCCTTCCTGATGTCGTAGCCGTCCTCCGCAAAGCGGACGGCGAGATAGTCGAGGAGATCCTCGTTCCATGGCGCGGTGTCCATGGCATCGACGGGATGGACGATGCCGCGGCCCATGAGGCGGTGCCAGAGGCGGTTCACGATGGTGCGCGTGAAGCGGCCGTTGTCGGGATGGGTCATCAAGCCGGCGAGCTGTTTGAGGCGCTCGGGCTGGGGTGCATCGGCATCGACTCCGCCGAGCTCCGGAAAGATCCAGGCGGGTTTGGCCATGCGGCCGGTGGGCTTGTCGCAGCGGGCGATCTCGAGCGGTGCCCGGGCGTAGATCGCGGCGAGCCCGTAGGCCTCGTCGAGCTTCCAGCGGTCCACGAAACTATCGTGGCAGGAAGCGCATTTCATATTCAGGCCGAGGAAGGTCTGCGAGATGGATTGCGCGAATTGGATTTCGCGGGTTTGGCTCGCATTCACGCTACCGCGCCACTGGATGCCATCGATGAAGCCGCGAGATTCGTCGTTCGGCGGAGCGAGCAGTTCGCGGGCGAACTGGTCGTAGGGCTTGTTCTCGACGAGCGACTGGTAGAGCCACTTGGTGACTTGCCTGCGGCCGCCGTCGATGTAGCCGGTGCCCTGGTAGTCGTTTCGCAGAAGGTCGTTCCAGAAGCTGAGCCAGTGCTCGGCATAGTCGGTATCGCGGGCGAGCGTCGCGGCGATGAGGCGCTCGCGCTTGCCGGGGGATTTGTCCGCGGTGAAGGCGTCCACTTCGGACGGCGCGGGCAGGAGGCCGGTGAGATCGAGGGTCAGGCGGCGGATGAACGCGGCATCGTCGAGCGGGGCAGGCCGGGCGATCTTCTGCTCCTGGAAGTAGGCGTCGACAATGCGGTCGACGGGATGGGCACGACCACCCGCGGGCGGGGGCAATTCGGGGCGGCGGGGCTTGAGCGGGGGCTCGTAGGCGTCCTTGCCGAACGTGAAGCCGTCCTCCCAGGGCAGGCCGGCGTCGATCCACTCGCGGAGAACGGCGATCTGGTCTTCCGGCACGCGCCCGCCCTTCGGCGGCATGCGGTCGCTCTTGTCGTCTGACAGAACCACTTCGAGGAAGAGGCTGTCGTCAGCCTTGCCGGGTTCGAGGACGGCGCCGTTCTCCGATCCCGCGAGCAGGCTCTCCCGGGTGTTCATCGAGAAGCCGCCCTTCTTCGCGACCCCGGTGTGACACTTCCCGCAGTGCTCGCGCAGCACGGGGACCACCTGATGGGCGAAGTCCACCGCGCCAGCGAGCGGGGCCGAGAAGAGCAACGTGGACAGGATCGCCTTCATCGCTTTCGTCTTCCGCGGCTACTTGCCTAACAGATAGGCCAGGAGGTCCTTCAACTCGTCCGCGTTCAGCCGGTTCACCAGAGCGGCCGGCATCGGTGAAATCGGCGAGGGCTTGATGTCCTTGATCTCGTTCCGCTCGATTTCCATGGTCGCGCTGAAATCGAAGGGACTGGTGGCGACAATCCAGTGCTCGTCCTTCTCCTCGATGAGCTTGCCGACGACCTGCGAGCCGTCGTGCTTGATGATCGTGTCGAAGGCGTACTGGTCGGAGACCACCTTGCTGGGCTCGAGGATCGATTCCGCGAGATCGCGCACGCTGAAGCGTCCGCCGACGGCGGTGAGGTCGGGTCCGGCGGATCCGCCTTCGCCGTTGAAGCGGTGGCAGGCGGCACAAAGGGAAGCCTGGTACATCCGGCGGCCGTTCTCCTTGTCGCGGCCCGCGAGGCCTTCGTTGGCGAGGCGCTCGATCTCGGTGATCGTCCATTCGCGGCCGGGGCCTTTCACCGGAGGAAGGTTCGCGAGCGGATGCGGGACCACGGCGGGTGAAAGCTTCTCGATCCACCCACGTTCTTCGGACGTGCTGGTCTCAAGCGCCTGGTTGCGGAGGTCCTTGATGAAGCCGGCGTAGCTTTCGCCACCGCTCTTCTCAAGGAGGCGGTCGAACCAGGCGAAGAAGCGTTTGCGCTCGTCTTCCGCCCACGGGCCTTTCACGACGCGGAGACAGTTGATGTAGTGGATGATCTGCGCGGGCGGGAGATTGGCCACCATGCGCTCGACGGTGCCGCCGTAGTTGGTATTGCGCTTCGCCACCGCGAGCCAGTCCGGCGCGGGTGAGGGACCGGTGGTGTCCATCAGCGCGAGGGTGCGACCGACGATGCCCGGCGCCTGGAGGTATGAAAGCATGCGGCAGAGCTCGCGGTCGAGCTCGGCATCGTTCGCGGGGAAAGCGGCATCGATCCTGGCCAGCACCGCGTTGCGTTCCCCATCGGAGGGCTGACCGTGACGGGCAAAGACGAGACCCACGGCGCGGAGCCAGTTCAAGCGCTGCGGCTTGTCGAGCTTGGCCCAGTCAAGTCCGTTCAGGGTATCCAGCACCAGCTTGCGATGGGATGCCGTTCCGGTGCGGGCGAGCGCCATGGACGCCTGGATCACGCGCCAAGGATCGCTCTCGCGGACGAGCTCCTTGGCAATCGCGGCCGGGCCGACGGTCTCGACCGCGAGGCGGGCTTGGTAACGGGTCACGCGATCGGGCGCACCCATGCCTTCCCAAGCACCCGCCTTGTCGGCGAGCTCCAGCGGCTTCGACTCGTAGGGCACGGGAGCGGTCGATTCGTTCCCGCGGTAGGTCACGCGCCAAAGGGCCGAGGCCGTCCGCCGTCCGCCGGTGAGGAAATACATCGCGCCGTCCTTGCCGATCACCGCGTCCGTGAGAGGCAGGCCGCTGCCGGCGAGGAACTCCTCGCGCTCGGCCTTGTAGCCGGGACCGTCCGGCGTGAGGTGGATCGCGTGGATGGTGGCGTAGGTCCAGTCGAAGGCGTACATCGCGCGCTGGTACTTGGCCGGGAATTTCGCTCCCTTGCCGGAAAGGACGCCGGTCGGCGAGCCCGGCCCCATGTCCACCTGGGTCTTCATACTATCTTCATAGTATTCCGGCCAGACACCGCTGCCGTTCCGCCAGCCGAATTCCGCACCGGGAACGACGTGGCAGACGCGGGTCGGGCGGTACCAGGGCATGCCGAGGTCCCACTCCATGTCGGAGTCGTAGGCGAAAAGATCGCCTTTCCAGTTGAAGCCCATGTCATAGGCATTGCGGAACCCCATCGCGAAGAGCTGCCACTTCGAGGTCGCGAGGTTCATGCGGGCAATCCAGCCGCCGGGGGCCATCCGGTCGTGCGCGTGGCCTTTGGCGTCGGGGCGGCGGGGAAGGAGCTGGTCTTCCTGCCACACCTTCGCGGGAAGATAGGAATCCATCTCCGGGAGATCGGTGAAGTTACCCGCGACGAAGTAGATCCATTTGCCATCGGGCGAGAGCACCAGCGCGTGAGGGCCGTGTTCGCCGCGGCCGTTGACGGCCAGGAGTTGCTGCGGCTTGTCCGGTTCGCCGTCGCGATCGGTATCGGTCACACGGTAAACCCCGGCGCTGTCGCTGCCTTCGTTCACCGTGACGTAGAGAGCGCCATCATGCCAAAGCAAGCCGTGGGCGCCGCTCAACGGGATCGCGGTGGGTGTCACCACCGTTTGGTCATCGGGTCCGGCGGGCGGCACCACGCGGTAGATCTTCCCATACTGGTCGGAGCAAAGGAGATTGCCCTTGTCATCAAGGGTCATCGCGACCCAGGAGCCTTCCACCCCCGGCACCTTGTAGAGACGCTCGACGCTGAAACCCTCCGCCACGGTGAAGTCGGAAGTCACGTCGGTCGGGCCTTCATTGCCGCTGCCTTCGGGCGCCATGATCGCGCCCCATGGCGGACCACCCATCGTGCCGACGACCACCGCGGGCGTCCAGTTCCGCGCGGTGAAGCGCTCTTCCTGCCAGCCGCGCGATCCTTCGAGATGGGTCATCCACTTCTCGTCGGAGACCATGAAGATTTTCCGTCCGTTCTTGAGGGTCGCGCTGAAGCGCAGGGCCATTCCCGCGGTTGAGTCCTGGTTGCGGCCCTCGACCGCGATGACATTGCGTCCGCCCGGGCGGATCAGCTTGGCGACGTCGTGAATGGCGGGCACGGACCATTCGTTGGTCCAGCCGAGGTCCTTGCCATTCACCCAGGTGCGTTGCCAGTTGTCGCAGCTCACCGTGAGGGTGGCGGAGACGATATCGCGCGGCAGCTCGAACTCGCGCCGGAAGAACACTTTCTGTCCATCCTCGGACGTCTTGTTCTGCCAGATCCACTTGACCTCCGGTTCGGGTGTTGTAGCAGCGGCAGCGGCAGGCTTCTTGCCCGGGGCAACGGCACGGATGCGGATTTCCTTGAACTCCGCCTTCATCGGCGGTCCGGCATGAAGCTGGAGTGCCAAAGCTCCCTTCGCGGAGCGCCGTGAAGCATCGACATCGTGGATCTCGGCGACCTGCTTGCCGTTCACGAAGTGCTGCAGCGTATCGCCGCTGGCGATCACCTTGTAGGTGTTCCAGTCGGAAAGCGTGGTGGCCGGGCGTTCGAATTGACCGACGACCTTCGGGGCTGCGGCGAGTTCCACCTTCTGGCCGCTCTCGCAGGCGATCCCGCGGCCCTGCTCTTCATAGAGCATGCCGAGATACTTCGGGTCGGGATGGAGATCCATCTGGTAGCCGCCGACCTTCCACTGCGCGGCATCGATCACCTTGCTGCGGTACTGCAGGCCCGAGTTGTTCCGGCCCGTCACGCGCGCCTTGAACTCGATCTCGAAGTCCGAGGGCTCGCCGCCTTGCCAGATGAGGAAGGTATTCGCCCCTACTTTGCGGGAAGCATCATCGGTCTCGCCGACGAGCGTGCCGTCCTCGACGCGCCACAGCCGGGTGTCGCCCGACCATCCGGCGAGGTCCTTGCCATTGAAGATCGAGGTCCATTTTTCCTCCGCAGCGGAGGCGC
>CBFGPU010000255.1:0-5227 GCA_965650715.1 uncultured Haloferula sp.
TGGGCGGCAAGGGCGGCTTTATCCAAGCTCTGGTCTTCTTCGGCATCTACGCCTTGGGCACGCTGACCGCCTTCGTTGTCGCGCGGATCCTTCGCGGAAAGCTCGGTCCGGACGAGGTCGTGAAGCACTTCATGCTGGAACTGCCGCCCTACCGGCTGCCGCAATGGAGCTACGTTTTCCGACATGTGCTGGGCCGTGCCGGTGCCTTTCTGCAGAAGGCCGGAACCATCATCCTCGCCATCTGCGTGTTGCTCTGGGCGGCGCAGACGTATCCCAAGAAGGAAGGCACGGAGGACAAGGGCGAGTTGCTCGACCACAGCATCATGGGGCGTGTCGGCCATCTCACAGAACCCTTGGTCAAACCGCTTGGCCTGGACTGGCGCGGTGGCACAGCGATCCTGACGTCGTTCGCGGCCCGCGAAGTCTTCGTGTCCTCCATGGCGCAGCTCTTCCATGTGGAGGAAGGGGAGGACGACGAGGCAACGCAGGCTTCCTTGAGAGAGCGGCTCGGTTCGGAGACTTGGCCGGACGGGCGGAAGATGTTCACCATTCCCGCCGTCCTTTCCCTCCTGGTCTTCTTCATTTACGCCCTGCAGTGCTTGCCGACTTCGGCGGTCGTGGCCAGGGAGTCGGGCTCATGGAAATGGGCGGTCGGGCAGTTCTTCTTCATGAGTGCCTTTGCCTGGGTAGCCGCCTTGATCGTGTTCCAAGTCTCATCGATCTTCCTGAAATGAGCGGCTGGGAGACATGGATCATCGTCGGTGCCGTGGTGCTCGCCACCGCATACCTGGCACGGGTCGCCACCCGCAGGAACAAGAAAAAGAGCTGCGGGCGGAATTGCGGCTGCGGCAAGAAGTAGCGCAACTTTCCAAAGTTGCGGCCTTGGCGCGGCTTGAAGAATGGAAGAAGCCGCTCCCTCGCAGAGCGGCTTTCCACCACACAACTTGGGAAGTTGCACTACTTGGGCCGACGGGAATCTACCCGCCGGCCCATGGTCGAAATTACAACGAAATGCTTCCGCGCCCGTTCAAGGCGTCACCAGTTCCGGCGCAGGCCGCTTCTTCGGCGCGGGCTCCTTGCCTTTCCGGGTGCCGAGCCAGGCCACCACGTCGCGAAGTTCGGTCGGTGAAAGGATCGCGCCCATCGGCGGCATGGCGGAGACGGGAGGCAGCATGGATTCGACATCGCTCTTCCGCACCCGCAGCACCTTGCCGCTGTTGTCGAGATCCACATGGTCGGCGGTGTCCGAGACGACGAGGCCCGAGACGACCTTGCCACCCTTCAGGGTGACCGAGGAGATGCCGAAGCCCTCGGCGACCTTCGCGCCGGGATTCACCAGGGATTCGAGGAAGAACTTGGCATCCCCGCGCTTGCCCACGGCTTCCAGGCTCGGGCCAGCATCGCCGCCGCCGTGGCCACCACCGGCGGAGTGGCAGCGCATGCACTGCGCCGCAGGTTGGGATTCGAAGATCTGCCCGCCTTTCTTGGCATCGCCACCTTGCAAGGACCCGAGATAGGGTGCCAGCGGATCGGAGGAAGCCGTGATGGCCGCCTTGTAGGCATCCAGGGAAGCCTTCACAGAGGTCTCACTGCGCTTGGCCGCCGCATCGAGCAACTCCAGAGCGGAAGGCGAGACACCGGAGCTCTCCTTGAGCTTCCCGAGCGCCTCCGCAAAGAGCGAGTCCGTGCCGGGAGCCTGCAGGTTCGCCGCGATCTTCCACGCTTCCTGCTGACGGTGCGCGCTGGAATGGGTCGTGGCGGCACGCACGGCTTTCAATGCGGCCTCCGGGCTCGTCGCAGCGAGCCGTTTCACGGCACCGATCGCCAGATCGTCGTCTTTCCCCGCCGTCAGTTCGCCAAGCAGGGCATCGAGGCCAACCGGCTTGCGTGAGGCATAGAGATCGAGCGCTTCCGAGCGTGCGGCACCCGGCAGGCCGACGTTCATGACGATGCCCTTCAGCGTGCCATCGTCCACCGAGGAAAGATCGAGCTTGTAGGTATTAACCAGCGCGAGCGCCGGTTCGGCCAGCTTGCCTTCGAGCTTGAGCAAGCCCGAGAGCGCGGGATTCAGCACGGCCGTCACCTTGGAGGGATCGCGTTCCGGAAGCGGGGCCCAGCGGCCCAGCGACTGATCGACCGCGTGCGGCTTGTTCCAGATGCCGATCAAGCGCAACGCTTCCTCGCGGGCATGCTCCGGAGCCTTCGGATCGAGGACGACGCCCAGCACCCGCTTCAGGTTGACATCGTCGCCAAGGCGGAAGGCGCTGTGGAGAAGACGACGCCAATCCATCTGCGTGAGCTTGGCAGGAGGCTGGTCGAGCAAGGCCGCCACCGTGGAGCGCACTTCCTCGATGCCAACGTCGTGGATTGCACGCATCGCCTCGCGGGCGACCTTCGCGTCGTCGTCATGAAGGAACGCAGCGACCTGCGGGTCCTTCATCTTGCGCAAGGCGACAACGGCAGCGAGACGCAGCGAAGCATCCTCATGCTGGTTCAACGCCGCGATCTGGCGGGCATCGCCGAACAAGGTAAGCGCGTAGGATCCGGCGTGGCGGATGTAGGGATCCTGGTTCTTCTCCAGCATCTCCCAGATGAAGGGGATCGCGGCACCGACCTTCATCTTGCCGGCGGCGATGGCGGCGAAGGCACGCACCCGCGGCGATTCGTCGGCGAGCAGCTTCGCGAAGGGCAGGCCCGGATCGGCCAAGCCCGACTCGCCGATGACCTTGACCGCCTGGGCGCGGACCTCCGCATCGGCATCGATCGCCAGCGGAGCGAGCAGCTTGTTCGCCTTCTCGCGGGTCTCCTTGTTGGGGATCGCCACGAACTCGTCGCCGTTCGAGGGCAGGACCGCCGAACCGCGGCGCGCGATCACGCCCAGACCCCAGACGCCGTGAAGACGGGTGAGCGTGCCTTTGCCCTCCTTCGCGGCCTTGCCGAGGATGTCCATGCCGTCCGGCTTGCGCGTCAAAGCGAGTCCGGCCCGCAGGCGCACGCGCATGTCGTGATGCGAGAGCAGCTTCTCAAGCCCGGGAGACGGGCGCTTCTCGAAGCCCCGCTCGATGATCTCCGCCGTCTCCGCAGCCTCCTCGGCCCGCCACATCTTGTCGGCATTGATCGAATACACGCGGCCATCCTCGTGCGATTCCCAGCCGCCGATGAAGTCGGTCACGTAAACCTTGCCATCCCAGGAATACTCCACGTCGGTTGCGGCCGCGCCCCAATTGATCTGGCGGGAATCGGCGAGTTTCATCCCGGCACCGGAAGGCTCGAGCTTGAAGGACCAGATCCCCGAATTCGCAGCACCGCCGCGATAGTCGCAGATCAGGAAGCGGCCCGCTTCGTTCTCGAGGAAACCGGTGCCCGGGTGATAGGTCAGGCCGGAAGGCCCGGAGGTCAGGTTCGCCACCGGCGGCACGATGTACGCCGGCTGGGCCTCGTTCAGCGGTGCCCACATGCGCTCTTCCATCCAGCGGTTCGGCGGATGCTCCTCCATGCCGATCTGCCGGTGGAAGCTGTGGAGCGCCTGGTGATCCATCGTCCAACCGGAGTCCGCGCCTTCCATCACGTAAACGATGCGGGCTTGGTCGCCCTGGTCCGAGTTGTTGTCCACGGAGATGGCATTTCCGTATTCGTCGAAGGCGAGTTCCTTGGGATTCCGCAGTCCGGTATGGATCACCTCGAAGTTCGAGCCATCCGGATCGAAGCGGAAGACGCAACCCTGGTCGGGCATCTCGTAACGTTTGCCTTCCTTGGTCGTGAGATTCATGCCACGGTCGCCGAGCGTGCCGTAGATCCGGCCATCGGGCCCGAGCGCGAAGCCATTGAGGTCATGACCGGAGAAAGAAACCCGCACGCCGAAGCCGTCGAACATCGCCTGGCGTTCCTCGGGCTTGTCGGCCTTGCCATCGCCGTCCTTGTCTCGCAGGGCCCAGATCTTGGGAATGCATGCCATATAGACGGTGCCTTCGTACTCAAAGACACCGGCGGCGGGACCGTCCAAGAGATCATTGAAGCCGTCCGCGTAGATCGATGAGTTCGTGGACTTGCCGTCCTCGCCCGGCGGGGAGAGCAGGCGCACCTTGTCCGCCACCTCGGTGAGGAACTTGAGCGAAGTCTTCTCCTCCTTGCCCTGCCACTTCTCATGCATCTTGCGGCGATCCTCCGTGGTGCGGGACGCGATGTCGTCCAGATACCAATAGAGGTGATCGCGGTTGTCCGGCACCCCATGGCGGAAGCGGTGGGTTTCGGTCACGTAGATCTCGCCCTTTTCACCGAAGGCGAGGGCCGTCGGGGAAGTCACGCCGCCGTTCTTGTAGTCCGCGACGATCTTGATCTTCGTGCCTTCCGGCACGGTCACGCCACCGATCACATCGCTCGCGACCAGTCCCGCCATGTGAGGCTTGCCACCCTTGGTCGGCGGCGGGAACTTCTGATTCGCGTAGTCGGTCATCAGGAAGTGGTCGGCGGCGATCATCCCCCAGCCTCCCGTCACCTCGTCATAGATCCGGATCTGTGCGTTCTTGCCCTTGAATTGACTCACGTCCCATACTTGGGTGCGGAACTGGAGCGAATTCTCGCCCGTGGCGTCGAGCACCGGTTTGCCATCGACCATCAATTGCACCCCGACCTTTCCCGGGTGCTTACCACCCGCGATGAGGAAGCAGATGTAGTTCTCGGTGATCTTGAAAGCCGGTGACGTGAGCGACCCTGTCGAGGCATCGCCCCCATGGGCGGAACATGCGACCGAGTCCTGCGCATAGGCGGTGAGCGGGGAAGTCAGGCCATCCATTTCCGCGCCGCTGGGTGCCAACCCGAATGCCGCGCCCTCGACTTTCCAATCGCCATATCCGTCGCCCTCGAAGGCTTGCAGCAGCTTCGTGGCCCCCAGCGAGGAGCCGGTGGCAAAGATCAGCCCGGAGGCGCAGAGCAATCGCATTCTCATGGCCGCAAACGCTAGCGGCTGAAGCGGGCTTGGCAATGATCCATGGCGGCGGGAATTGTCCGGGTTTGACATGCCCGCCGGGGACGGGAGGCATGGCGGGATTCTTTCAGAAATGCCGCGTTTGAAAGGCCCGCGGAGCGCTGGCATCGTGCGAATCACCCGTTCGAGGGAGAGAAAAATCCCCCACCCGTCCCTCGCCTGGGATCTCACCATCCCAGCACGGGCCGATAGCGCAAAAGACAGGTCAGAAAGGCAATGATTCCAACCATGCCGGACACCATG
>CBFGPU010000256.1:0-5153 GCA_965650715.1 uncultured Haloferula sp.
GCTGCACCGGCATGCCGAGGTCGAGCGCTTCCAAGTGCTGCGTGGATGTCTCAGCGTGGAGGTGGACGGATCGGGCCTGACCTTGCATGAAGGAGATGCCGTCACGATAGCGGCGTGGGTAGCCCATTGCTTTGCAAACGAGTCGGCGGAGGATGTCGAATTCATCGCGATCGCCACACCCGGCGGGCACGAGGCCTTCTTCCGCGAGGCGGATGGACTTTCCCGGAGCGGTCGCTTCACACCGGAGTCCGCGGCACGGCTCTGTGCAAGCCACGGGATCGAACTGGTGCCTTGAGAAAAGGCTTCTTTGAATTTCTGCGAGCGTGATCTAGTTTGTCGGATGGACCCCCGACTCTTTCTTTCCAGTGTTCTTGCCGCCGGATTGCTCGCATCCTGCACCACGGCTCCGCAGGCGCAGAAGCCACTCAAGACCGCCGGGTCTGTCAACGTGGCGCGCTATACCGGGAAATGGTACGAGATTGCCCGGTATCCCAAGTGGTTTCAAAGCGGCTGCGAGTCCGCCACCGCCGAGTATTCGAAAAACAAGGACGGGACGATCAAAGTGGTCAACACCTGTATCCGGGCGGATGGATCGAGCCGCAGGATCGAAGGCGTGGCGACTCCGGTGGATGCCAAGGCAGACCGCTTGAAGGTGAGATTCCCGAACAGCTGGTACTCGAAGGCGATTCCCGCGCCGAAGGAAGGAAACTACTGGATCATCGATCTCTCGCGGGACTACCGGCATGTGATCGTCGGCACGCCGGATCGCAAGAGCCTGTGGTTCCTCTCGCGGTCCGCAACGATTCCCGCGAAGGAATTCGAGCGGATGAAGACGGTGGCCACCGCTCAAGGCTTCGACATGAACGCGCTGGTGATCGACGGACATACGAAGATCGAGAGCCGCAATCGCCGTGCGGTGCCCGTGGCGTCCGCGCGACCCTCCGAATTGAAGAGGTGAAATCCTTTCCCAGGGGGCGAATTCCTAACGCTCCGAACCTCCCGGACATGATGGGTCGCTAGTGCGTGCGCTTCCAGAGGTAAACCCAGCGTTCGGAGACGGCCTTGCCGTTCTCGTCCTGGAGTTCGCAGGTCATGTCGATGTCGTGGATGTCCTTGCCCGGGTCGAGGACGAAGAAGGCGCGTAGCACCTGCGGCATGTGCAATTGCTCGCCGCGGCCGAGTCCGCCGGGGACGTCGTCGACGTTCGGCATGCTGATGTCGGTGAGGCCGACGTGGATGAGCTTCACGCCCGGCTGGTTCACGGTGACGACGGGCTTGAGCTTCGAGATGTCGTCCCACTTCGGGTCGCCGACTTTTTTCTCGGGGTTGAGCGGCTTGGCGAAATCGACGGCCATGAGGACCTCGTCCGGCTTCTGCACGGGATTGCCCGCGCGGGTGGCCTTCACGGCGAAGAGGCCGGAGGGCGGCAGGTCGCGCAGCCACTTGAGGCGGTAGTGGAAGCGGAAGGGCTTGCCGACTTCCGGGGCGGGGGTCGGTTCCCAGACGAGAATGACGTTGTCGTTCGTCTCGTCGATGGTGGGCATCTCGATCAGGTGGAGCTTGCCGTCATCGAAGCCGCTGACCGGTTCGACCTTCACGCTGGGGCGGTCGTGGTAGCCGGCTTCCACGTCCTGATAGGAGGCGAAGGAGCGGTCGCGCTGGACGAGAGCCCAGGAGCGGGGCTTCTCCATGGTGAAGACGCAGTGGCGGAACTGGTCCTTGGTGTGCTCGAGCGGGCGGTAGTGGAGGTTGCCGCTGCCCAGTTCCATGAGGAAGCCGTCGCTGTCGTGCACCTCCGGGCGGAAGTCGTAGGGTCGCGGGTGGGTGTTCTCGCCGAACCAGAACATGCTGGAGAAGGGGGCGAGGCCGAGCTGCTGGACCGGACGACGCAGCGTGAGTTCGGCTTCCACATCCATCACGGTTTCCGCACCCGGGGTCACGGTGAACTTGTAGGCACCGGCGACGCTCTCGCCTTCGAGCAGCGCGATGGCGGTGAGGGACTTCGCGTCCCTGGCAGGGCGCTCGAGGTGGAACTCGGTGAAATCCGGGAACTCCTCGGCCACGCCGGGTAGGCCGCTGTTGATGGAGAGACCGCGCGCGGAAAGGCCGTAAGGGGCTTTCGCTGGGATCGAGCGGAAGTAGCTGGCACCGAGGAAGACGAGGAACTCGTCCATGTAGTCCGCCGAGTTCAGATGGGTGCGTGCACGCCAACCGGCGTATCCCGGAGGCGGAGGCGTTTTCGCGGGGATCTTCTGCTTGCCGTAGTCGAAGAGGGAGGTGTCGAACTTGAGCTCCTTGTCCTCGCCTTCCTTCACTTCGTAGATCGAGACGGTCTTCTTGGCCGTCCAGCCGGGGTGGAAGAAGTCGATCGAGAAGGGTCCCTGTTCCCACCAGAGGCCGGACTCCATCTTGAAGCGGATGTCGCGGTGCTGGTCGTAGGTCAGATTGACCCAGAAGTCATCGAGCTTCTTGCTTGAAGGTTGGTAGGGCTTGGCGGCGAGGGCGCGGGCCTTTTCGCGGACCGCGTCGAAGGTTGTTTCCTGGGCGGTGAGATGGGGGGCGAGGCAGAGGCCGAGCCAGAGCGGCAGGGTGGAAGAACGAAGCCGTGAGATCATGGGGTGAAAGGGATCAGCAGAGAATTGTTGGAGCACTTTTGGCGCGCGGCGGAGCGGATGCAAGATCGGCGCGTGCTAGCGGCGGGCCTTCGGGAGCCTGAGCCAGGCTTCCATCTCGGGGAGGGGCTTGGTGTTCACCACATCCTCGCGGCGGAGCCAGCCCTTGCGGGCGACATCCGCTCCGAACTTGAGGAACTGGAGCTGGTTGGTGGAATGGGCATCGGGATTGATCGAGCACAGCACGCCCTTGTCACGGGCGCGATGCCACCAGCGCCAGTCCATGTCGAGGCGTTTGGGGTTGCAGTTGAGCTCGATGACGGTGCGGGTGGCCGCGGCGGCATCGATGATCTTCTCGTGATTCACGGCGTAGGCATCGCGGCGGAGCAGGAGGCGGCCGGTCATGTGGCCGAGCATCGTGATGTAGGGATTCTCCATCGCGCGGATGATCCGGCGGGTCATGTCGTCTTCCGACAAGGTGGTGGCGTTGTGGACGGAGGCGACCGCGAAATCGAGCTGGGCGAGGAGCTCGTCGTCGAAGTCGAGCGTGCCGTCCTTGAGGATGTCCACCTCCGATCCGGCGAAGAGGCGGAATCCTTCGTGGGCATGCTCGCGGTTCCAGGCGGCGATGGTCGCGATCTGGGCGGCCAGGCGGGCTTGATCGAGGCCGTTGGCCTGGGGCGAGGACTTCGAGTGGTCGGACACGCCCAAGTACTGCAAGCCTAGTTCTTCCGCGGCGGAGGCCATCGCGGCGAGGGTCGATTTGCCGTCGGATTCCGTGGTGTGCGTGTGGAAGGTCCCTCGCAGGTTCTCCCACTCGATCAGCCGCGGCAGGGTGCCTGCATCGGCCGCCTCGATCTCGCCGCGGTTCTCGCGCAGTGCGGGCGGGATGAAATCGAGCCCGAGCGCCTTGTAGATGTCGGCCTCCTCGCGCACGACGGGCGGGTTCTCCCCGGTGAAGCCGTATTCATTCAGCGACCAGCCGTGCTTGAGGGCGAGCGAGCGGATCGCCACGTTGTGCTCCTTGCTGCCGGTGAAGTACTGGAGCGCGAAGGGGAACTGGGCGTTGGTCACCGCGCGCAGGTCGCACTGGAGTCCTTCCGCCGTGCGGATCGAGCATTTGGTGTCGCCGAGCGCGATGACCTCCTTGGCTTGGGGCAAGGTGGAGAAGAATTTTGTTAGAGAAGCCGGTTCATTGGTGGCGACGATGAAATCGAGATCGCGGACGACTTCCTTCGAGCGCCGCATCGATCCGGCGACGGAGGCGCGGAGCACGGCGGGGTGCTTGTGCAGGGCATCAAGGATGTCCTCCGCGGCGAGGGTGGCCACGTCGATGCGGAACGCGGTGGCGGCTTGGGCGAGGCGGCCGATGGCTTCGAGGATCTTCGTCTGGGTCTTCGCGCCGAAGCCGCCGAGGCCCGCGACCTTGTCTGCTTCGCAGGCCGTCTTGAGCGAGCCGATGGAATCCACGCCGAGTTCCTTGTTCAGCAGGGCGATCTTCTTCGGCCCGAGGCCTTCGAGTTCGAACAGCTCGAAGAAGCTGTCGGGATAATCGGCGCGGAGGTTCTTGTGGAAGGCGAGTTCACCGGTGCTGGCAAGTTCGTGGAGCTTGTCGCGCAGGGCGTCGCCGAGGCCCTTGATGCCGGTCAGGGTGTTTGCCTCTGCCAGCGCCACGATGTCGCCGTCGTAGCTCTTCACCACATCCGCCCCCTGGCGATAGGCGCGGACCTTGAAGGGATTCTCTCCCTGGATTTCCAGAAGGAGGGCGATTTCCTCCAGCACGGCGGCCATGCGTTCGCGGGTGACGGGCATGGGAGGAGGCTAGGAGGACGGGGCGGGGGAAGCAGGCGAAAAATTCCGCGGCAGGAAAGAGGGACCAGGATGGATAGGATGTGGAGGAGAGTGCCGGGTGATCGGTGGAACGGCAGCGGGAGAGAGAAGGCGGGCGTGAACGGAAGCTGGATTTCGAGAATCCCATTCATCCTATCCGTCCCGGTCCAAGCGGGAGGGGATGGTTCCCGATCAAGGCACCAGCAGGAAATCCGCGACGACCATGCGGTGATCGCTGCGGCGGGTGGTGATCGCGGCGCAGCGGATGGCGCGGAACCGGTGGGCGGAGGCGTGGATCTGGTCGATCCGCTGGACCGGGATGCGGCGCTGGTAGGTATTGCCCCAGCCGGTGCCGGCCTCGATGAAGGCGTCTTCGAAATTCGCCTTCAGCAGGCTCAGGATCGGATCGGTGGGGGGGGCATTGAAATCGCCGCCGATGATCGCGGGGCGGCCCGGAGCGGTATCGGCGAGGATCTGCAAGGTGTGCCACAGCTCGGTGCCGCGGCTCTGGCGGTTGTCACGATGGGTCTTCCAGCACTCGCTGCTCCAGAGGCGCAGGTCGGTCGCGGCGGTGGCGAGGTGGACGTTCACCACCTCGATCTCCGTGCCGTCCGGACGGATCACGGTGACCTGCTGATCGCGGTAGAGGGGATTGCGCACCTCGCGGTTGATGCTCCAGCGGGTGACGATGCCGTTGTCCTTGTGGGTCCG
>CBFGPU010000257.1:0-5148 GCA_965650715.1 uncultured Haloferula sp.
GCCTTCGCCGCGGGCGATGTAGAGCTGGGAGGGAGCGTCGAGCTTGCTGTCATCCGGGACGTTGGGCGAGGCCCGCCCGATGACGAGAAAGTCGTCGTTGGCCGTCTCCGCGCGGAGGATGGCGTTGAAGTCTTCAAGGCCGGCGCGGGCCGCGAGTTCGGCGCGCTTGGCATCCGCAAAGGAACGGGCGGTCTTCTTTTCAATGCTGATGATGGCGATCAGGCCCACGGCGAGGATGAGCATCGCGGCGGCGACGATCATCACCGCCGGCAGCGTGAAGCCCTGCGCGTTCTCGCGGCGTGGATGGCGTTCAAGCATCGTTTCCGAATCGTTGGATAGCCTCGTAAGTTTCCAGGTTGCGGTTGTGGCCGGCCTCTTCGGGATTGCCGAGCAAGGGGCCGACGTCCCATTCGGCGGAGGTCGTGAGCTTGCCGAGAAGCTCGCGCCGGGCCACCACCAGCTTGATCCGCATGGCGGCGGGCGCACTGCTGGTATCGCCGTTCCATTCCTCCCATTTGCCGCTCCCATCACGCTGGAGGGGCTCGGCGGAGAAAGAAACCACGCCGAAGGCCAGCGGCTCGTCGGCATCCTCCTCCGTGAAAAGGGAGTCGTAGGTGCCGTTCTTGAGCGCGGGGAAAACCTCGCCGCTTTCGCGGAAGCCGCGCATCAGGCAACGCACCAGCGCGCCGCCGACCTCGATGTCCTTGGTATAGTAGTGGACGGCGCAGAGATCGCCGTTGCGCTTGTCCTCGGATTGGGCGTCGTCCGCTTGCAGGGAGAGGATGCCGAGCTTCGCCCGCTTCCAGCCGGAGCCGTCGTTTTCCAGGATGGTATCCCTGTGCCACTCGGCCTTCGCGAGGTCGCCGGCCATCTGGGTAAGCGCCGCACGGGCTTCGCGCTCGGCCGCAACATTTCCGGACCCGCGGTCGTAGCCATCCCCCGCGCGGGACAGAACGGTCGCGGCGACGAAGAGGACGATCGAGCCGATGGCCATGGTGACCATCATTTCAACCAGCGTGAAACCGCTGCGCGGGGGGGCGGTTCCGGACTTCATGGGAGCTTCGTGAAGAATTCCATTTTGCGGCGGCGCTCGGAGGGAGCGATGGAAGGATATTCAATCGTGACCTTCACCCGGAGCATGGGCGGGAAGCCGGTGCGCTCCTCATCTGCCACGCCTTGGAGCGTGGCCAGATAATAGGCGTCCCCGGTGGCGACGGATTCGGCGCCGGCGTCATACTGACTGCCGTCGATCCGCCCCAGCAGCCCTCCATCATGCCCGAAGGCGAGGCAGAGCGTGTCGGTCTTCCCGAACTCCTCGCCGGGCAGCATGGATGGCAGGTGCTCGGCGGAGCCCTTGCGGGCCATGGCGAGTTCGGACATGCAGTTCTCGACGATGAGCGGTGCCCGGGTCTCCGCGCGCGAGGCGCTGGTTCCCTCGCCGGCACGCATGAGCGCGGCCAGGGCGAGCGGGGCGGCCACGGCCAGCACACCGATCGAAACCATCGCCTCCACCAGGGAGACGCCGCGCTGCAGGCCCGGTTTGGATGGAGCGGATTTCATTGATCGAGTCTCCAGGGTCGGGCCACCACGCGGCCGATGCGCAGTGTGCTATGGCCGCCGCCCGCGACCGGCATGGGCTTGCCGTTGCGGTAGTTCCCGCCGCCGAGCTTTACCGCCACGGGGTCCGACCCGCTCGGCCAGGCCAAGCCGCCGCGGGTATTGAAAACCAACGCGTGGACGGTGGCCGAGTTCTGGCCGTCCTTCCAACTGAGCTGCACCTTGTCCTGATCGAGGAGGTTCTCGAAGTCGCGGACTTTGCCGTCCAGGAAGATCATGCCGGCCGGCAGGGTGTTCCAGCGCTGGAGCTGGCGGGCATCGAGGTCCGAGCCTTCGTCGGGGAGGGCATCGATTTCGAAAAGCCCGAAGCGGCAGTTCTCGTCCACGTCCCCGGGTTGAGGCTCGGCGATTGCGAGGATGACGGGCTTGCGGCGGGTGATGGCGGCGGTGCGCGCCTGCTCGATCGCGGCCACGACCTGGTCCGTGGCGGTCCGCTGTGCGTTGGCCGTGGTGTTTCCCATCACCGAGAGACCCGCTGCGGTGAGCGCGCCGATGATGACCATCACGACCAGCAGCTCGATGAGGCTGAAGCCGGCGGCGGCGCGGGTTGCGGATCTGGGGGACGGTTTCACAGGGCGGCGAAGAACACGCAACTCCGACATTGCTCGGGTGCCATCACGAAGTAAACACCCAAGGCGTCGGTCGCCAAGCTCTCCCCCACAAATTCCGGATTGCAACGATCCTGTCAGATTCACGCTCTTTGCTCTCGCTCCATGTGACGCGTACGTTGCAGGAATCATGCCGCCGGGGATCTTTCTCATCGACGCCATCGGACCGTTTTTCCGCGGTTATGAACGGCGGCGCATCAATTGGTCCAAGATTCCCTTCACTCATCTGGCGACCGGGGGCGAGGCGCGCAGGCTCCAATGGGATGCGATCCGGGAGGGCATGCGTAAATTCACCCGCGAGGTGGCAGCCGCAGGTTACAATGCGGTGACTTTGGACGATCTGGCCCACCTCGCCCCGCATCCCTTGCATGAGCCGGAGACCGCGGCGCGGATCGCCGTTTTCCGCGAGGAGTTTTCGGCGCTGTTCGGAATCGTGCAGGAGGCGGGGTTGGCGATTTACGTGACTTCGGACGTGCTGCCGGTGACGCCGGCGATCGACGCGGCCTTCGGGAATCACCGCCAGCGGCTGGAGGACTTCTATGTCGGGCTGGTGGGGGATTTCCTGCGGGATTTCCCGGAGGTGAGCGGTTTGGTGCTGCGGATCGGCGAGAGCGACGGGGTGGACGTGAAGGATCCGATCCGGACGCGCCTCCATGTGCGGAGTGCGGCGGAAACGAACCGGCTGCTGCGGGCGCTGCTGCCGGTCTTCGAGGGACGGGCGCGGACCCTGGTCCTGCGGACCTGGACCGTGGGCGCGCACCGGGTGGGCGACCTGATCTGGCACCGGCGGACCTTGGCGCGCGTGCTGGACGGGATCGATTCCGCGAACTTCATCCTGTCGATGAAATACGGGGAGAGTGACTTCTTCCGCTATCTGCCGCTGAACCGGGCTTTCTTCAGGACACCGCACCGCAAGATCGTCGAATTGCAGGCCCGCAGGGAGTATGAGGGGGCGGGGGAGTTCCCGAGCTTCATCGGCTGGGACTGCGAGCAATACGCCCGGGAGCTCCAGGGTGATGCGAATCTGGCGGGTATCTCGGTGTGGTGCCAGACCGGCGGCTGGCACCGCTTCCGGCGCTTGGCCTTTCTGGAAAGCGGCGACCGTGATTTCTGGCTGCGGCTGAACACGGTGGTGGCGCTGCGGATCTTCCGCGACCGGGAATCCGTCGAGGATGCGGTCGCAGGAGTGGTGGGGCCGGAGCGGGCACCGGCGGTGCTGGAACTGTTGCGCCATGCGGAGACCGTGGTGAAGGAGCTTCACTACATCGCGGATTTCGCGACGCAGAAGTTGTTCTTCCGCCGGGTGCGTATCCCCCCGCTGCTGCATGTGTACTGGGACTGCCTCTTCATCAACCATGCGGTGCGGAAGGTGCAGCGCCATTTCGTGCGCGATCCGGAGCGGGCGCTGCGTGAGGGCGAGGCGGCTTACGCGCTCTTCCCGCGGATGATCGAGCTGGCCCGCGCGGCGGACCTGCCGGTTGCGGATATCGAGCACTGGAGGGATTTCTGCCATCTGGTGCGGCTGGCGCGGCGCTACTACTTCCTGCCCTTCGACCCGGAACTGGCGGAGCGGATCCGCGTGTCGAAGAAGGCCTACAAGAAGGCCTGGCCGAGCGAGCGGCGGCAGCGCTACCGGATCAAGCTGTCCTTCGAGCCCTTCAAGGTGAAGCGGCAGACGCTCGGCTGGTTTTCCTCGATCCTGGTGCGGCGGCAGCGCGGCTACCGCCTGATCGACCACGTCTTCACCCTGAACCTGCTGGGAATCGTCTTCCGGCTGTTCCGGCCGGGGAAGAGCAAGGCGGTGCCGAAATTCCTGCGGAAAAGCGCGATGGGCGTGGAGGCGTTGTTCCGCTGAGCCCGCGGCACCTCCCTCAGTCTTGATCCGCGAGCGGCACTTCGTGGTACTCCAGCGCCCACTCGCGCATGTAGCGGATGTGGGTCGGCTCGATGCGGTACACGATCAATTCCGGATTGTCGGGCGTTCCCAGATAGGATCTCAGGAGGGGATTCTTGCCCCAGATCGCGGCGAGCAGGGAGGCATCGCTCTCCACCATGGCGGTGCCGGTGATCCGCACCTGATGATGATCGGCGTCGAGGTAGCAGAGTTCCACTTTGGGATTCATCGCGATCTCTCCCGTCTTGTGGTAAGCCCGCAAGTTCGCCACCCACACGGTGAACCTCTCCGTCTTTACCGGCGAAACCGGCCGCAGTCTCGGTTGCCCCGCATCGTCGCTCGCCAGCATCGGAAATTTGGCCGACTTCATCGTGGCCATCGCCAGTTCGGGAAGCTGCGCGGGATCGACGGGTTCGGGGCGGGGCCGGGCCATGAAGGGGAAGATGGCCTCTATACGGCGCGGCTCCAGCGCGATCTTGCCGTTGATCCCCGGATCTGCTCGGATAGCGGTCATGGGAAGAACTTTCGCCGCGCTGGCATGCCTGATTGCCGCCCTCTCCGCCGAAGAACGTCCCGCGCTCTACCCCTTCGATGTCACCCTAGGCGGCACCAAGGCCGAGATGAAAGCGGGCAACGAAATCTTCGCCGAGGTTTCCAAGCCCGTCGCGCCCGATGCGGTTCTCTCCCTTGAGAAGGAGGTGCCCATGCTCATCGTGAACGCCTTTCCCTGCAAGGAAGACGGCAGCGTGGAAGAAACCCAGGCGGTCGCGATCATCTTCGCGCAAAACGTGAAGGAGGTGAAGCTCGATGCCACCATGGACAAGAAGAAGCTCGCCCCGGGCACCTACCTCGCGAACGTGGTCGCGGACGGCAAGACCTCGCGGATCGTCTTCGTCGTCGCCGCGCCGGACCAGAAGCCCGCGGTGAACTTCTCGGAGGTGCTCGGCTTCCTCAAGAAGAAGGCGGGCATGAAGTAGCGCGACATTTCAAGTTGCGGATGAGAGCGGCGGCCCCCTTCAGGGACATTCC
>CBFGPU010000258.1:0-5134 GCA_965650715.1 uncultured Haloferula sp.
ACGTGGCTGAAGGCCGGACCCTCGTGGTCGACAACGGCACGATGCTGATGGAGATCAAGACCCGGAAGGATGACCGGATCATCTGCGAGGTGAAGACCGCCGGCAAGATGGGCTCGCGACGCCACATCAACCTGCCCGGCACGCGGCTCAATCTCCCGGCGCTGACCGAAAAGGACCGCGTCGATCTGGCTCTCGCGGTTGAATGCGATGCGGACTACATCGCCGGATCCTTCGTTCGGGACGCCGCGCACGTGCGCGAGTTGCGCGAGGCGGTCGAGGGACTCGAAGGCGGCGCGCAGATCGTCTCGAAGATCGAGGACCAGGAGGCGATCCGGAACATCGATTCGATCATCCAGGCCACCGACGTGATCATGGTGGCGCGCGGCGACCTCGGCACCGAGGTGGACTTCGAGGAACTACCGATCCTCCAGCGCCGCCTGGTGAAGCGCTGCCACGAACTCGGCAAGCGCGTGATCGTGGCGACACAGCTTCTCGAATCGATGATCCAGAACCCGACGCCGACCCGCGCCGAGGTGACGGACGTGGCCAATGCAGCCTACGAGGAAGCCGACTGCCTGATGCTCTCCGGCGAGACCAGCGTGGGCCTGCACCCGCTGCGCTGCGTGGAGGCGCTGGTGAAGATCAGCATGCGGATCGAGCGCACCGGGGGGCTCGGCTTCGGCCAGTGCGTGCTGCTGCGCGATGAACGGCAGAAGGCCGCCCGGGCCGCCTGTACGCTGGTGGATTCCCTGCCCGACGCCCGCTTGATCGTGCTGACCCGCCGCGGGGTGATGGCGAACCACACCGCGATGCTGCGGCCGCGCACGAACGGGTTCTATGCCTTCACCCCGAAGGACCGCGTCTGCCGCCAGCTCGCGCTCACGCGGAATATCGAGGCCTTCAAGCTCCCCTTCGCCGCGACGATCGACGAGACGATCCAGCGCGCGATCGAGATGCTGCGCCAAGCCGACCTGGTGAAGCAGGGCACGCCGCTGGTGATCGTGTCGGATATCCTCTCCGACCACTTCGCCGCGAATTCGATCCTGCTGCACCACGCGTGATACCTGGCGCTCAGGATGCCGCCTGGTGGATGACCATCTGCGGAAAGGGGATCTCCCAGCCCTGTTCATTGCAGGTGTCGATGCAGGCGGTCTGGATCATGCGTTCGAGCGCGGCATAGCGGGAGGCGGCTTCGCCGCTGAAATCGGCCAGGACGGTATAGTCGAGGGAGCTGGCCGCGGCCCCCTTGAACTCGACCTTCACCGACTTCACCTGCTCGCGGCCGAGAGCCTCGACAAGATGGCGGAGAACCGCGTCCTGCAGGATGCGCGGCACTTCATCCGTGGCGACGGCGCGGTGGCCGTAGCCGATCCCGAAGTTGGTGCTGACCCGGAAGCCGCGGGAGAGGTTCTCCGGGCATTGCTCCAGAAAATCCCCGGTGGGGTAAGTCTTGAGGCTGCCTCCCAGGCGCAGGACCACCACCTGCTCCGGAGTCTGTTGGATCACCTTGCCGAAACAGCCGTCATCGAGCTTCACCCAGTCGTTCTCCCTGCTCGGGAACCACGGTTCCTTCGCTTCGGACGGACGCGAATGAAGCGGCAGCAGGTCCTTCACCGGCAAGCGCATGGTCCCGCCGGTGAGATCGGGATTACTGAAATCGCAGTACATGTTCAACGCATCCACCCGCCAGGGAATGCCGCCGTAAACCAACCGTTCACCTTGCCGCACCGGACCGAGATTGAGGATCACCTTGATCTGCTCGATGTACGGCGGTAGCGCGCGCTTCGAAGCCCAGAGAAGACCGATGATGAAAATGATGGTGATGGCCAGCATCAGCCAATCGCCCTTGAGATAGAACACCAGGGTCGCCGCGAGGACCGCCAGCAGGATCGCGACGGCCGCCACGATCAGATCCGCCGACCGGGCGATCAGGCCGTCGGCACGCTTGCGATGGATCGGGCTGTATTTCCGCACCGCACGGTAGAGCCGCCGGGTCCCGAGATACACGCCGATGGCAATCCCGAAGGCCATCAGCAGGTTCAGGCCCCGGCTGCGCCAGAAATCCGAGAAAAGCCCCGAGATCGCCTCCCAGGCCGAAGGCGTGTTTTTCTCGCGTTCCTCGATCTGGCGGGAAAGCGTCTCGGTCTCGCTGGTCGCTTCGTCCACCCGGCTCGACCACAGCTTGCGGGTGCTTTCAAGCTCCTTGCGGACGTCCTCGTCGCTCGCCGCTTCGAGCGCGATGCTGGTGCGGCTCAGCGCGGCGCGGGCGACCTTTTCGCGCTCCACCCACACGCGCAGTTCCGAGCGCAGTTCCTCCATCTCGCGGGGTTTCGCGGTTGCCTCGCGCAGGCCGTTGAAGAGCGGCTTGAGGAGATCCTTGAATTCGTTGTCGAAGCTCGCCTCTTCCTCGGCGGCGCTCAGGTAGGCTTTTTCTTCGACACCGCTGGCCACGATGCGGAAGTTCGCCCGCAGTTGCTGGACCCGCTCGCGCTGGGCATCGACCCGCGTGGTGATCTCCTTCTTCGCCTCGTCGGTGGTGGCCTTGGCAAGTTCGGCCCGGAGCGCGGCCAGGTCCTTCTCGGCATTCTGGATCGCGGGGACGAGGCTCTGGAGCGTCTCCAGATTCTTCGTTACGTCAGCCGGCGGAGGCAAGGCCTTCGGCTTCTTTTGGGCGGAAGCCGTCCCGATGATCAGCAGGGCCGCGAGGACACGGAAAAGGGTCATGGGGAAAACGTTAGACCCCGCGCGCAGGTCTCTCAACCACCGATGACCCCGTGCCAGGACCAAAGCGTGGGATCGAGCTCCTCCCGGGCGGCCGTGGCAATATCCTCTGCAACGGCCGGGTCCTCCAGAACCGCGAACATCGTCGAACCCGATCCGCTCATCAAGGCCCCGGAGACCCCCTGCCGCGCCAAGAGCCAGCTTTTCATCTCGGCGAGGAAGAGGTGCTTCTGGAAGACCGGGCGCTCAAGGTCGTTCACCAATTCGCCCCATGGAAAGACCTGGGGCGCGTAAGAAATGCCGGGTAGCTCCTTCGATTCCAACCAGCGCTTGTAGGCATCCGGAGTTGCCACCCCGAAGGAGGGCTTGAGCAGCAAGACCGTCAGGGGAGGCGGGGAATCCGCCGCCTCGATCCTCTCTCCGCGACCCGTGGCGCGGGCGGCGGGCGGACCGAGGAAGAAGGGGATATCCGATCCGAGCGCCGCGGCGATCTCCATCAGGCGCGGAGTGCCAAGCGCATCGCCATTGAGTCGGTCTAGAGCTCGCAAAGTCGCCGCCGCGTCGCTGCTTCCGCCACCGAGACCCGCACCGTGAGGGATGCGCTTTTCCAAGTGGATCGCTACCGCCATGGCATGGCCGCTGGCAGCTCGATAGGCGTCGCGAGCTTTTAGCACGAGATTTGACCCGTCCGCGGGAACCGAAGCGTCGTCGCAGGAGAAGGCATCGGATTCCCCCGGCGAAATCGTGAGCCGGTCGCAGAGACCGGGCAGGCGAACCATCAGGGAATCGATGTCGTGGAAGCCGTCGTCCCTTCTTCGAACCACCCGGAGGGACAGATTCAGTTTCGCCGGGGCCTCGATGACCAGTGCTGCGCTCATGCCTCGCGGACAATGAGCGCGAGCATGCGGCCGGTGCAGCCTTTTTCGATCCGGTAGCTGTAATGCGTCTTCAGATCGCGGGCGGTGCTTTCGCCCTCGTCGTGGAATTCCCCCACCCCGGCAAGTTCCGCCTGGTGGGCGATCTCCGCGGCAAAATCGACCTCATAGTGCGGCGGGCGGATGCAGGGACCGAGCACCACCACCAGATCCTGTGTCCTCGTGCCGAATTGGCGGGACATCAAGCCGATGCCCTCGGTGAGAATGCCGAGTTCCGTGCCTTTTTTCCCGGAATGGAGCAGGCCGACAGCACCGGTGCCGCGGTCGGCGAGCCAGATCGCACCGCAATCCGCGACGTAGATGCCGAGAACCTCTCCCGGCTGAGCCGTGACCAGTCCGTCCACTCCGGGAACCACCGGCAGGCCATCGCCGGCTAGGATCGTTTCCACTCCGGGAATCAAGGCCACGTCCTTGCCATGCACCTGCTCGGCCCGCCACCAGCGGTCGGTGCCGAAGTCCCGGCGCACCAGCGCTTCATGAACCGGACGCAAGCGGCCCAGGGTTTCATCGCGGTCCGTGGTGGCTTCAATGCCATCGACACGACCGATCCAGCCCGCCCGGAAACCGGGCAGGCGATTGATCGGGTCGAGAAAAGAGAGCGCCCCCGTCACGGGCACAAACCGTGACGGAGGCGCGATCGATCCGCCTAGGGGTATATCGGCGGCCTCGTCGCTCACGCGATAGCGCGCGCCCGAATGGCACGCTTCGTGTGCTCGACGGCCTCTGCCTGGTCTTCGTCCATTTCGGACAGAATTCCTGCGAGGTCCGCGGCAATTTCCTTCCGCATTTTACCGACCAGATCCACACCCTTGTTGGTGATGCGAACCATGATCTTGCGGCGATCTTCCGCGGCGTGGACGCGCTCGACGTACCCAAGCTTTTCCAAACGATCGACGAGGCCGGTGGCCGCAGCGGTCGAGTGTCCCATCTTTTTCGCGATATCCGACATGGTCAGATATTCTTCGCTCGAAAGGTAGGCGAGGAGGAAGAACTGGGGGAACGACACGTTGCCTTTGTTGAGTTCGTTTGACAGGTTCAGGATACAGCTGCGCTGCGTGAACAGGACGAAGTCAGCGAGGCGATCTGCATCGGCATGCAATGAGGCGCTGGTAGCGCCCGAGGTGCTCAGTTTCATGGCTGGTTGTAGTATTCATCTTTCGGGACATGTAAGGGAGCACAGCCTTTGCGAGGCAGAACCTAACAAGGATGCCGGACTGTAAGCAAGACCAAATTTCAAATTTCTCACCTAACATTGTGAATTAGGTTCGATCATTTTGAAATTCATGGTTTTGCGGGCACTTCCGCGGGACGTTTTTCGGTTTCAATTTTGGAATTGCCCTCCCCATCTGCTGCGGGACTGCCGATCTCGGGGGAACTGTTTGAATCGGCGATAGGCCTATAATATACCGAATCCCCGATTTTCGCCAGTCCTGAACGAATATCCGCTGCGGCATATTGCCCGAGCTTCTCCCCCGTGG
>CBFGPU010000259.1:0-5125 GCA_965650715.1 uncultured Haloferula sp.
ATCCCGACCAATCTCCGGCGAACGCCCCCACAGCTCCGCGGCGGCGGCGTTGAAAGACTGGAGATACCCTTCCGGATCACAGGTGTAGATGGCCGCGGGAAGCGCTTGGATCAGGTCGGCGGACCGCAGGGACGTCTCGGAGGAATGGGGGTCACCTACCGGGGTCATGAAGTCATTCCCTTCCAAACTGATAATCCAAGCAAGGGATTTACAACCCTGATATCTTGTAATGTCAGGAAATTGTCAGGCTCCGTCAAATGCGATTTTCACATCACCCCACCCCTCATAAATTCGATCAACCCAAAAATGAAACCTCTCGTCATCGGCATCGGTGAAATCCTCTGGGACATCCTCCCGTCCGACCCCCGCATGGGCGGAGCTCCCGCGGATTTCGCCTGTCACGCCCAAGCGCCCGGAGACGTAGGCGACTGTCGAGAAGGGATCCTTCCAGCCGGATCTTGCGAGCATGTGAAAAGAGCAGATTCCACAGGAACCGATCCCTATCGTGCAAAACCCCGGCACGAAGAGCCATTTACAATGTATATTCGTCAAAAATAGGTTACCCAATAAACCGCGGACCACCTGCGGGCGTATAGTTCATGTAAACGCCGGGGCTGACTCTGTTTGGACCAGCCCTCGGCGGGGACCCCGACCCCTTCAAATGAGCCCAAGCTCATGGCAAACCCGAAAAAACCCATAGGTCCGATGTACCCGAACATCCGTAGAAAACCCAAGCGCCAAGGATTCGCGCTCGTCATCACTCTCAGCCTGATGGTCCTCCTCACGATTCTGGCGGTGGGCCTGCTATCCTTGAGCGCCATCTCCTTGCGATCCACCACGGCCGGCGACGCGCGGGCCCAAGCCTATGCCAACGCGCGCATGGCGGTGATCCTGGCGCTGGGCCAACTGCAAAAACACGCCGGGGACGACCGCCGGATCACCGCGGACGCCTCCATCTCGGCGCAGGCAGCCCAGCCGCAATTGGTGGGTGCCTACGATTCCTGGAGCCACAACTTCATCTCCCAGCCGGACAAATCCCTCACGAGCAGCCAGTACACCACGCAGAAGAACACGGCCTTCCGCACCTGGCTGGCGTCGAGCCCGGACCCCGAAGCCCTGGCGTCGCGGGGCTGGGCGGAGACGGCTCCCGACTCCGAATGGATCCGGCTGTTCACGGAGGATCAAAACGGCTTCGACCTCAGCGCCCCTCCGATCGAAACGGAAGCCGGAGCGGTGGCA
Source organism: uncultured Haloferula sp. (assembly GCA_965650715.1). Taxonomy (GTDB): domain Bacteria; phylum Verrucomicrobiota; class Verrucomicrobiia; order Verrucomicrobiales; family Akkermansiaceae; genus Haloferula. The sequence continues at coordinate 1,240 of CBFGPU010000259.1, forward strand.
TGGGCGGTATCCCAGGAGAACACCAAGGCGAAGATCAACGTGGCCGGTCCCGACGACTCGGACGACCTGCCTGTCAACGCGGTTCTGCAGGCCCAATTGCGGCCCTCGCTCAAATCCGCCGATGGCCTGAAGCACCCGACGGACGGCTGGAACCTCCGGTCGGGCAAGGTGCTCTCCATGAACCAGATCGGCTTGGATAGCGAACTGGCCGATTCCCGGGAAAGCGTGCAGACGGTTGCCAAGAGCTACACGGTGCACTCCCACGGACTGCTCACCGATGCGATCCGGGGCGGACTGAAAGTGGACCTCAATCTCGGTTTCGAACTGAGCGACGGGCAGTTCTCGCAATCGAGCTGGAACGGCATCACGAACCCCTTCCGCGGCAACAAGGCGAAGGCGGGCTTCGCGGTGCCGACCTCCTTCGAGGGCCAGATGCCCCTCTTCCGGCCGCTCTCGAATACGGACAACCCGATCGTGACTGCCGTGGTTCCCTACGATGTGGCAACGGTCGCGGAGCGCTTCTATGGCGCGGGGGTGCCGACCTTCGACCACCTGCGCTCTTACTACCGCGTGGCCCATCACCTCTACGGCGGCAGCAATCCGCCGACGGTGGCCGAGCGTCCCGTGGACCACATCGCTGCGAGGTTGACCGCCACGACCGGCGCCAAGCCCGCCCCGTCCCGTGCTCCCCGCGGCATCAAGTCCACCACCGGAATCAAGCCGGTGCTCAACCGGATGGTCTATCTGCTCAGCGCGGGCCTCACCGCCGATAACAAGCCGCTGCTGGTGATGACGCCGGTGATCTCGCTGTGGAACCCCTACAACACCGCCCTCGAAATCGAAGGCGCGGTGGCTTACCCGTGGATCGACGTCCCCTTCCACATCGAGTGGACCTTCAACCGCGGCGGCACGCCGACCGTGCTCGGGACCGCGATGTCCCAGATCATGGGCAAGCAGTTCCAGGCGCAGAACCACGGCCGCCAGGTCAATCCCTACTTCCTCTGCCAGATCTCCTCCGATGGATCGGGCGGCACCAGCAACCCGGTGCGCTTCGAACCCGGTGAGGTCCGGGTCTTCGCGCCGGCCACGCAGACCCCGGTGCAATTCGTCCGCGACAATGCCCTGGCGGCCAAAACCATCAAGATGCGGCCCGTGGACGACGTGGCTCAATTCACCACCAAGGGCGGCCTGATGGTGCCGATGAAAGCCCCCAACCAAGGCTTCGACTACACCATGCAGAACGGTGACACCGCGAAGGTCGAGGTCCGCGAAAGCTCCGCTGGCACCTATCACTATTTCATGACCCTGGAGGACGCCACGCGGCTCAAGTCGAACATCGATGAGAATGCGCAGGGCGGACAGGCTACGGCGGACGTGCAGATGCTCAACTTCATCTCGACCGCGAACAAGGTGGTCTCGCCGGTGCAGAGCTTCTCCGCCTTGAAGGCGGGGATCGCTCCCTTCGGCGTGCTCGAGTCTTTCCACCGGACAGCCGTGGACAACGTGGGCAGCCAGCCGGTGGCGGACCTGGTTTACACGACCAACCCCCGCAATCCCTCGATCACCCACTTGCTGGCGACGGGAAGCTTCAAGGCCGCCCCGCACTACCAGACGACGCTGCGCGCCGCGACCTCCTTCAACGGGGCGATCCAGACCACTCCCGACGGCCGGAATTCCTTCTGGGGCAACTCCCATACCTCGGCGGGCCAATACATCCTGCCCTTCTTCGATCTCCCGCGGCAGCCGATGCTCTCGCTGGCGAACTTCCAGAACGCGGACCTCTCTTCCTCCCCCTACGGACCCGCGAACCAGTTCGCCAACAGCTGGGCATCCGCCTGGCTCGGACGCAACCGCGCCGCGACCCGCATCCAACCCTCCGGCGTCCAAGCTCCCGTGCCGGTCTATGACAGCAGCTTCCTGACGAACGAGGCGCTCTGGGACGGCTACTTCTTCAGCGGGGCCGCACCGCGCCTCACGCCCGGCTCGCGCCCGAACCTTGCCACTGCCTGGGACAATCCGGTGGCACAGGAGACCCGCAGCCTGAAAACCGTGCTCCAGGAGTTCGTCCAGGATCCGCTGAACAGGCCGCTGGGCAATCCGCGCATGCGCCTGTATCGGAACGGAGTCGATGACGCGGATCTCGTGGAGGACCTTACCGATTCCGCCGGCTGCGTGAAGATCGCGGGGCACCTGATGGTGGACGGCGCCTTCAACGTGAATTCGACCGACGTGGATGCCTGGGTGGCGTTGCTGTCGGCACTGCGCGGGGAGGAGTTCGAAACGGACGGCGGCAACGGCGGCTCGAGTTCGGAGGCGGCATTCCCGCGGTTCCGCAGCCCGATGGGGAACAAGAACAACGTCTGGAACGGTTTCCGGGCGCTCGACGACACCCAGCTCCGCACGCTGGCGGAGAACATCGTGGATCAAGTCCAGCGGCGGGGTCCCTTCCTCTCGCTGGCCGAGTTCGTGAACCGCCGGATCGAGACCACCGATCTGGGCCGCAGCGGCGCGATCCAATCGGCGATCGACGCCGCAGGCTTCAACTCAAGCGCCAACCAGTCGTCCTTCCTGACCACAAGCTACCCGAACGATGCTCGCGGCCACATCGTGGCGAACACGGGCGTCGGGCTTCCCGGCTACCTGTCGCAGGCGGACGTGCTCCAGTCCTTGGCCCCGGTGATGACCTGCCGCTCGGACACCTTCACCATCCGCGGCTACGGCGAGGCGAAGGATCCGGATGGCAAGGTGCTCGCCCGTGCATGGTGCGAAGCCGTGGTGCAGCGGGTGCCGGACTTCGTCGATCCCGCGGATGAATCCTATTCCGCGATTGCAGACTTGTCGCCGGTCAATCAAACCTTCGGACGCCGCTTCGAAATCGTTTCCTTCCGGCAGGTTCCGCGCCCGGAATTGCAACTCCAGTGAAGCGGCACAAACCCGAAACTTTCTCCATGACGCTCCACCGCCGCGCCCCTTTCGCCCTCGTCCTGCTCGCCTCCTTGTCCGCCATCGCCGCGCCCTTGTGCGCCGCCCCGCTACGATTCCTGCCGTGGGACGACATCACCGCGGCGAGGCCCTTCAGCCTGAAAAACGGCGAGCAGGTCATCGAGCTCAAGAACCTCCATCACCTCAAGCGGTCGGACGCCGTCAACGCCACCGTGGAACCGGCTCCCATGCTGCTGGCCATGGACCGGAAAAACGCCGAGGGCAACCCGGAGGCCGTTCCGATCAAGGTCCCGTCCGGCGTGCAAAATCCGCTGGTGCTGATCATTCCCGATCCCAAGCACCCCAGCGGCGTGAAGCCGTTCGTCATCGAGGACAATACCGATCGCTTCAAATGGGGCACGATCCGGATGCTCAACGCGACCGGAAAACCCGTGATGATGAAGGTGGACAAGACCGTCGCCCAGCTGCCTCCCGCCTGGACGCCGGTGGACATCGACCCCGGCGGTGCCTCGCGCAACCTGGGCATCCAATCCGCCTACAAGGATAATCCCACCAGGATCCTTTACTCCGCGGTCTGGGAACACAACCCGGACGTGCGCGAGCTCGTGATCGTCCTGCCCAACCAGACCGGCGGGGTGACCGCGCTCGATTTCAAGGTCATACCCGAGAACCGGAAAGTGGTGGAAGCGGAGGCCGCCGCGGCGAGGCAGGAGTAGCGAATTCGCGGGAGCAGTGTCTGTCGCACGGCTTCTCAAACGACGCGCTTCCAGATCGGAACGTCGAGCTTGAGACGGTCGATCGCCGCGGCGAGGAAGGCGAGTCCCTCCCCGCGGTGGGCGGAGAGAACCCGGATGAACAGGGACGCTTCCCCGACCGGGACCCATCCGGTACGGTGGATGAAGTGGACAGCGGCGCAGGGATGGATGGCGGCGAGTTCTTCGAA
>CBFGPU010000260.1:0-5119 GCA_965650715.1 uncultured Haloferula sp.
TCGGCACTTCGATCACGCTGTCAGCGGAGCAATTGCAGGCCATCTTCACCGATGCCACCGAACTGAAGCTCGACGCGTTTTACCCGAATCCAGGATACAACTCGTGGTTTGCGACACCTCAGATTGAAATCATTCTTCAGGCCGACAATCTCGGGTGGAGCCCCATCGCGGTGAGGGACGTGCCGGTCGATGCACCTCCCCAATCGCTCACCTTCCCGCTTACGGTCGCCCAGGCCGCCGGCATGGCCTCCAGCAACTCCGGCCAGATCCACTTGAGATTCAATTTCGGCCACGGTGGCGTCACCTCCCCGAACGCGGTCTTCTACGTGGACAATTTCACCAACACCGTGGTGACCGATCCGCCCCCGGCCAGCAACTTGTATTGGAAAGGCGATGTGGACGACCAATGGACCTCGCTCAATTGGACATCCGACGAAGCGGGCACCGTGCCGGGCGGGCCGCTGCCGACAGATGGCTCGGCGGGCATCGCCTTCGCCGCCACTGGAGCGGCCAACCTGGTAAACCTGCTCGGTGCCGACCAGAACGTGAAGTCGATCGTCGTCACCGCGGGTTCGGGACCCGTTTCGATCGGCGGCTCCCACAATCTCACGCTCGGCGCGGACGGCATCTGGCTGGATCAGGCCGCAGCGGGCGGTCTTTCCCTGGACAGCACCGGCGAGGTCGTTTTGGGAGCGAACCAGCTTTGGAAAAACAAATCCTCCAGCACGCTGGCGGTGAACTCCGTCGTCAGCGGCTCCGGCTCGCTCACCAAGATCGGCGCGGGACCGGTCCGTCTCGGCGGTGCCAACACCTACACCGGCGGCACGATCATCGAACAGGGTGTCCTTGCCCTCGACCACGCCGAGGCGCTTGGCGGGAGCACCGCCGCGCTGGCGGTGAACGGCGGCTCGCTGGATTTGAACGGCCTCAATGTCACCGTCGGTGCGCTGACCGGCCTCGGCGGAGGCGCGATCACCAATACCTCCACTACGCCCGCGACCCTCACTTTGGACATGGCGGTGGATGGCAGCTATGGTTGCCAGATCAACGATACCACCGGCGCGGGTCCGGTATCCCTGGTCAAGAAAGGCCCCGCCACGGTGACCAGCAACGGCGGCGGTTCCTTCACCGGGCCGGTGACCATTGATGACGGCCTCTTCGTCGCGAACACATGGGTCTTCGCCGCTGCGAACTGGACCAGCTTCGGCAATTGCCAGGTGGCCGGGCGCACCATCACCGTCAACGCGCCGGGAGCGCTTTCGTTCATGAGCAACGATGTCTTCGGCAATGCCGCGACAAACGCCTCGCTGTTGCCGGAAATCATCCTCAACGGGAGCACGATGGAGTCCGCCCGTTACAACCAGATCGGCCACATCACGCTGAACGGGGCTGTCCTCGGCCAGTCGTCAAGCGACACGGGCGACTACCTAGGCTACCAGTTCAAGGGCGATATCACGGTCACCGGCACCGCCATGTCGCTTATCCAGAGCGTCGGCAAGGCCAATCACCTTTCCAGCGAAACCTTCTTCAACGTGGCGGATGTCACGGGCAACGCGGATGTCGATCTGGTGGTCTCCAGTCCGCTGACGGACCAGTCGGGTGCCTTCGGGAAAGCGTCCGGCGGTCTCACCAAGATCGGCGTCGGGACCATGGCGCTCGATGGGGCCAACAACTACACCGGTGCCACCAGGGTTCTCGAAGGTGTGCTCAGCCTGGGTACGCCAATGTTAGCTGACCTGGCTGAAGTCGAGATCGCGACCGGGGCGGTGCTCGACCTCACCCATTTCGACATCGACACGGTCGCGGCCCTGACGATCGGTGGCGTGCCGATGGCCGACGGCACCTACGGAGCCATCGGTTCCGGTGCACAGTTCGAGCGCCCGGAAATCACCGGCAGCGGCATGTTGGCGGTCTTCGCCGACCCCTTCATCCCGTGGATCGCGAACTTCCCGACCCTGTCCGGCCCGGCCGCTGCCAAAGCCGCGGATCCCGACGGGGACGGGCTGAGCAACTTCGAGGAATTCGCCTTCGACGGGAATCCCGAAGAAGGCGGGGACACGGGCAAGGTCCGCTCCGGCACCGCGACGGTCGGTGCCGAGCAAGCGCTGGTGATTACCCTGCCGGTCCGCGACGGCGCGGTCTTCGTCGCGGGGGCCCCGGGCATTGCCACGGTGGCGGCCGACAAGATCACTTACGAGATCGGAGGATCGAATGACCTCATGACCTTCGACCAGACCGTTTCCGAGGTGGTGCCCGCACTGACCGGAAGTCCGGCGATGCCCGCCGTCAACGCGGGATGGACCTACCGGACCTTCCGCCTCGACGGCGCGATCGACGGCGGCACCCCGCGAGGCCCCAAGGGCTTCCTCCATGCCAGGGTGTTCGAAGATTTCTGATCGCAAGGTTGTTCAACGGGGCGTCCGCGGTTCGCTGCGGCCGCCCGCGCTTTCCGTAAACATGACACCTCACACGTTCACCCGCCGGTCCTTCCTCGGCTCATTGGGACTCGGCTCCCTCGCTCCCGGCTCCGGCGAAAGCCCGCCGGTCTCGCTTGCACCAGCCAAGGGGCCGGAACCCTCCGATTTCCCCGCCGACTTCCAGTGGGGGGTGGCAACCTCAGCCTATCAGATCGAGGGCGCCTCCGCCTTGGACGGCCGCAAGCCCAGCGTGTGGGATACCTTTTCGAGGATCACCGGACGGGTCAAAGGCGGCGACACCGGCGACACGGCCTGCGACCACTACCGCCGCTTTGCCGATGACGTGAAGCTGATGGCGGAGCTCGGCATCAAGCACTACAGGTTTAGTATTTCGTGGCCCCGCGTGATCCCGGACGGTCGCGGCGCGGTGAACGACAAGGGCCTCGATTTCTACAAGCGCCTGGTGGACACGCTGCGCCGGCATGGCATCCGGCCGCACGCCACGCTTTTCCACTGGGATAGCCCGCAGGCGCTGGAGGACCGCTACGGCTCATGGCGCAGCCGGGAAATGGCAAAGGACTTCGCCGACTACTGCACCGCGGTCGTCACTCGGCTCGGTGACCGCGTCAGCGATTGGATGACCATCAACGAGATCTTCTGTTTCACCTACATGGGCTACGGTGTCGGCAAGACGCCGCCGCACGCGCCCGGCACCGTGGTCGCGCGCAAGAAGGACGTCCAGCAGACGGTCCACCACGCGCTGCTAGCCCACGGCCTCGGCTGCCAAGCGATCCGCGCGGCGGCCACCCGCCCGTGCACGGTGGCTCTGGTCACCAACTGCGACACCTACGTGCCGGTCGTCGAGACGCCCGAAAACATCGCCGCGGCCAAGAAGGCCTTCCTCGCGGAGGAACACAACGGGACGGTCATCGTCCCCGCGCTGACCGGCCGCTACAGCCCGCAGGCGCTGGAGTCGCTCGGGAAAGAAGCGCCCGACATCCAGAACGGCGATCTGGAGATCATCGGGCAGCCACTCGATATGCTGGGGGTCAACCTCTACACGGGCCAATATGTCCGCGCCGCGGAAAACTCGCGCGGCTACGAGATCCTGCCGATGCCGGACAGCTACCCGAAGATGCACATGCCGTGGCTGAACCTGGTGCCGGAGTCGATGTACTGGGCGATCCGTTCGATCAGCGAGGCGCTTGGCAGGAAGGACCTGCCGCTGGTCATTTCGGAGAACGGCTGCGCGACCGACGACAAGTTGTCCGGCTCGGGCGAAGTTTTCGATCTCGAGCGCGTACTTTACTTGCGCTCCTACCTTCGTCAGGCGAGCCGCGCTATCGCTGAAGGCTATCCGCTGAAGGGCTACTTCCAGTGGAGCTTGCTCGACAACTTCGAGTGGTCATGCGGTTACGAGAAGCGCTTCGGCTTGGTCCACGTGGACTTTGAAACTCAGAAGCGGACGCCGAAGCAGAGCTACCATTGGTATCGGCAGGTCGTCCGCGAAGGACGCGTGCTGTGAACGGGAGGCGGCTGACCTGTTGGAAGCATGACTCGCATCGCTCTCATCGCCCGCCGGTCGGCTGGCGGGTCAAGGTTTCCAACTTCGGGGATGGGCGTCTGACGGCCCACGTCGGGGCAAGAGGCGTCGACCGCCGGACGATGGTGCGGAAACTGGACTTCGGGATCGAGCTCAGGACGGCCCGCGGGGTCTGGATCCCGGACTCGGATTACCGGGCGCGGCGGTGGCTGTGGCGGGTCGGTGCGCCCGGTTGGAAACGAAGAAGCCCGGCGAGTTGCCGGGCTTTTATTCTCAAAGAGTGGTGCTCGAGGGGGGACTCGAACCCCCACGGATTGCTCCACTAGATCCTTAGTCTAGCGCGTCTACCAATTCCGCCACCCGAGCACATAGTGATTGGTGGGCCGCGGATTTAGGCTCCGGGTCCGGGCTTGGCAAGAGAATCTTTGGAATCTTTGTCGAATTTCGAATTCGGTCCGGGCATGCTTCCCGCTTGCATGCGGGGCTCCCGCGGAAAGCATTGCAACAAGCTTCATGGATGCCATTCGAGCCGAGTCGATCATCAAACAATTCGGGCAAGTGCGGGCGCTTGACGGCGTGACCGTCGAGGTCGCGGCGGGCGAGCTTTTCTTCCTCCTGGGAGCCTCGGGCTGCGGGAAAACCACGCTGCTGCGCTGCATCGCCGGGCTGGAAACCCCGACCTCCGGCTCGATCTTCTTCGGCGAGAAGGAGGTGACCACCCTGCCTCCCCACAAGCGCGAGGCCGCCATGGTTTTCCAGAGCTACGCCCTCTGGCCCCACCTCAATGTCGAGCGAAACGTCGCTTTCGGCCTGGAGGAGCGGAAGGTGGACAAAGCCGAGATCCGCAGACGGGTGGGGGAGGCCCTCGAATTGGTCCACCTCGCCGGCATGGGCGACCGCGGCATCGACCAACTCTCCGGAGGCCAGCAGCAGAGGGTCGCCTTGGCCCGCGCCCTTGTCGTCCGGCCGAAATGCCTGCTTCTCGACGAACCTCTCTCGAATCTCGACGCCAAGCTCCGCATCGAGATGCGCCGCGAGATCCGGCGCATCGTCAAGGAAGGCGGTCTCACCGGCGTTTACGTCACCCATGATCAGGAGGAGGCCCTCTCCATGGCCGACCGCATGGCCGTCCTGAACAAAGGCCGCATCGAGCAACTCG
>CBFGPU010000261.1:0-5108 GCA_965650715.1 uncultured Haloferula sp.
ACGACGATGTCGCGGCGGGCGGCATGCCCGGCAATCCGGCACCGATGGGCGCGAACGTGGCGAACGCTGCCGCCGCCGGCCTCAACACGGCCGCCGGTGCCCCGGGCTGGCTGATGCAGGGGGACATCCTCGACCCGCTTGGCCCCTTCATCATGGCGCGCGGCGATACCTTCCGCGTCCGCGCGTACGGCGATGCCACCGCCACGGATGGCAAGGTCCTGGCGCGTGCCTGGTGCGAGGCGGTGGTGCAGCGGGTTCCGGATTGGCTGGATAGCGGAGACGCTGCGGAGATCTACCCGCCGTTGATGCCGCTTAACGAGTTCTTCGGCCGCCGCTTCCGTCCGGTGTCCTTCCGATGGTTGACCGGTCCCGAAATCGCTACCGTCTCCGATTCATGACCGTTATCCGCGCCCTTGTCCTCGCTTGCGTCCTCGCGGCTTCCGCAGCCGGTCACGAGGCGCGGTTCCTGGCCTTCGACTTCCCGATGCCGTTGGGTAGCTATCAAGTCATGCCCCCCGGAGAGGACCGGGCCAGGGCGAAGCCGGTGGAGATCGCGGCCAACCGCTTCTCCGAGCGCCTGAAGCTTGCGGGAGGTGTGCACCGCTTGATCCTGCCCGATGGAACGCCGGGGCCTTCCTTCACCGTGGCGGAAAACGCCCGACGCACGCTATACATCGTGCTTCCGGGCGCGGACGGATCGGTGGGGCTCACCGCCGTGCCGGACGACCCGGCGGATTTCGGTCCCGGCGACCGCTGGTTCCTCAATGTCACGCCGGGCGAGATCCGGGTGCAGTTCGGCGAGCGGAACCTCCGTCTCCCGCCCGGCACGGGCAACCGCGAGAGGGCTCCGGCCAAGCTCGACGAGGGCCGCATCCCGGTGCGGATGCTGGTGCAGAAGAACGAGCGCTGGGTACCCTTCAACAGCACTTGGTGGCCTCACGATCCGGGCGCCCGTTCGATCGTCTTGATCCATCCCAACCCGAGGAACGGCCTGCCCGCGGTGAAGAACATCCCGGAGCCTGCCGGGCCGGAGGAAGACGCCACGCGATAGCCGGTCAGCGGCAACGTCGCATGGGGGCGATGCTTCCCGCCTCGATCAGTTCCGAAGTGATGCGGATGCGTTCCGAGGGATCGGCCGGCGGATGATCGATCCAGTTTCGCACGGCTTTCGCGATGTCCGCCACCACGGGAGGAGAGAAATGTGCGAGCCGCGGGACATTCCAGTCTTCCAGACCGTCCGGCAACAGGAGCACGATGGAGACATCGCGGGGAACCGCCATCCGGCACTCCGCCAGCAGCCCGGAGACGGTGGCGAACTGCTGCCGGGCTGTTAGAAGGAGGGCCGTGGGAACGCGCTGCTTGAAGACCCGCCTGAGTCCGTCCTCCAGCATTCCCGGATCATGCTGCTGGATGGAAAGGAAGTGCCGCTCCGGAATGAAGGGCAACCCGAGTTCCACCATGTCCGCCTCCATCTTCTCGCGCACGATCAGCGAGGCCCCGGGATGCGATCCTGCGATGGTCAGGCAGATGTCGGCATGCCCCAGAGCAGCAAGACGCTTGATCGCAACGGAGACGAGGTTTGGCAGATTGATGCCGATCGAGGGCACGCCGACACCGCGGCAGTATCCGCCCACGAAGACCGTGGGAAGCCTTCGCGCGACCGCCCATGAGGCGATCTCGGGCGTCCCCGAAAGGACCACGAGATGGCCGGCACCGGTGGCCTCCACGATGCCGTCCCAGCGCCGGCTTTCGGGTCTCCCCCCCGGTTCCCCCCAGACCCCGTCGCGCACTTCGAGGTCGGGATTCTTCAGCATGAACTCGGAAATGAGTCCCGTCGCTTGGGGCATGAAGGAGAGATGCTTGGGTGAGAGGAAGAGCACCGGCTTCCGCGCCGGTGCTGCCACCGGGACCTTCTCCTTCACGACGATCCGGTAGCGCTTCTTCGGTCCCTCCGAGATCAACCAGCCGGAGTCCGCGAGTCGCCGGATGGCCGCCGCCAAGGTCAGGTGATTCACGTTCATCGCCTTCGACAAAGGCCGTATGCCCGGCAAGCGCTCCGACAGGCGGCCGCTCCGGATCGCAGTCACAAGCGCGTCTTCGGCCCGATCCACAAGGCTGGTCCGCTTCAACGGCTCCATGGAGCACTCCTGACAAAATTGTACATCGAAGTCGATACCGGAAGGGGGGCTGCCGAGTCTTCTCCCTCATGCGTGACGTGACGTCACCACGACAGGAGAGGGCGATGGTTCCCGCAGGAAGTCCTCACTCGAGAATTGTGCAAATCCGGGAGGCTCCGGATTTATCCCCGGCGGAGGGCGAGGGCACCGTATTTCGGGCTGAGAGCCCAGGCGGCGAGGAAGAAGATGCCGAGGAGCATGACGATCACCGGTCCGGGGGCGAGGCCGAGGGAGGCGGCGAGGAGGACGCCGGCGACCGCGCCACCGCCGCCGATGGCACCGCCGCCCCAGAAGAGCGCGGTGGTCTTGTCGGTGAGGAGCGAGACCGTCGCGGCAGGCGCGATGAGCATGCCGACGGAGAGCACGCAGCCGACCGCTTGCAGGGAGCTGACGAGAGCAAGCACCAGCAGGGTGAACTGCAGGTAGTGCATGAAGCGGACGGGCACGCCTTGGGCTGCGGCGACATTCGGCTCGAAGAGGGTCAGCAACATCGGGCGCATCAGGAGGTTTGCCATGACCAGGGTGAAGGCACCCGTGCCGAAGGCGATCCAGAGATCGGAATTGCCGACCGCCATGATGTCGCCGAAGAGCCAGTGCTCCAGTTCCTGGCGGGTATCGAGACGCGGCAGGATGGCGACGCCGGCGGCGAAGGCGGAGGTGTAGATGACGGCGAGCGCGGTGCCTTGGGCGACGCGGTTGCCGCGTGCGACGGCGACGGATCCGAGACCCACCATCAAGGCAGCGAAGAGGGCGCCGACGAAGGCGCTGGCCTGCGTGAGAGCCCCGGTGATCAGGATTCCGAAAGCGATGCCGGGGAGCATCGTGTGGGAAAGGGCGCTCACGGAGAGCGCATTCCGGCGCAGCACGACGAAGCCGCTGAAGAAGCCGTTGGCAAAGCCGATGAGCAACGCGGCGGCAAGTGCGCGCTGATAGAATGGATTGGCGAACAGGTCCAAGGGATCAGAAATCGGAAGTGACGAGTTGGGGCACGGCACGGGCTTCCTCATCGTCTGTGAGGTGGCCGTAGGCGCGGTCGATATTCTTTGGGCCCAGGGCCTCCGCGGCGGTGCCGAAGGCGATGGGGCGGGTCTTCAAGAGCAGGGCCTCGTCGAAGAGTTTCGGAGCGGTGGCGAGATCGTGGTGCGAGGCGACGACGAGGCGGCCTTCGTGGGCGAGGCGCTCCAATAAATCGCCGAGCTGCCGGGAGGCATTGCGGTCGAGGCCGGTGAAAGGCTCGTCTAACAGAAGCACGTGGGCTTCCTGGGCGAGGGCGCGGGCGAGGAAGGCGCGTTGCTGCTGACCGCCGGAGAGTTCACGGATCTGTCGCTTTTGCAGATCGAGGAGATCGAGGGATTCGAGGGCGGATTCCACGGCCTCGTGATCGCGTTCGCGGAAACGGCCGAAGATACCGGTCTGGGGATAGCGGCCCATTTCAACCAGGCCGCGGACGGTGATGGGGAAGGACCAGTCCACTTCCTCGCGCTGGGGCAGGTAGGCGAACTCGCGCGACCAGCGTTTCACCGCGGTGCCGCGCCAGAGGATCCCGCCGGAAGTGCGGGGTACCAGACCGGCGATGGCCTTGAGGAGGGTGCTCTTCCCCGCGCCGTTCGGGCCTACCAGGGCAACGCGGTTTCCACAGGAGGTGGCGAAGGAAACGCCATCGAGCGCGAGGGTATTCCGGTAGTGCACCTGCAGCGAATCGATCACCAGTTCGTGGTGATGCGTGTGATGGGCGCAGCAATCATGATGTTCCTCGCTCATGGTTCCCAGATGTCGTCGATATCGCCGGGCGCGCTGAAGACGTGCTCGAGGGTGTCCTTGCCGGGGACTTCGAGGCGGAGCTTGGCGAAGCGGTGGCCCGGCGAATTGTCGGTCCATTTGATGCGCAGGGAGATCACGGGATTTTCGCCGCGGATCTCGAGGGAGCCGGAGAGAGGGGCGGCGGTGCCCGGCGTGAGGGAGGCGGGCTTGGCTCCGGCATCGAGGTGGATCTCCGCGGCTTGGGCGGAGAGGAGGATCTCGTAGGCGGCGGATTTGCCGGTGGCCGGAGAAGGCGGGGCGGTGGTGTCCGTGCGGGTTGCGGCTCGGACCGCAGGCGTGGCGGCATCGCGGGTCAAGCGCGCGAGGCCGAGCCCGGTAAGCAACAGGACGGCAAGGACGACCAAGGTTCGGAGGACAGGGGAGCCGCGCATCGACAAAGGATCCTTCGCGCACGGGGAGCGCATTTGCAAGGAGATTGCGTTTGAGAGGCTAAGGCGTCAGAGGGTCGTCGCGGAGCGGCAGGGCGCGGTTTTGGTAAATCCTTTCGTCCCGCTTGCCCCAGAAATTGAGGAAGAAGCGGGAGCGGCTGCCCCTCGATTCCCAAGTGTCGCGACGGCGGCATTCGAGGGTCCATTTGTAGGGGACGCCGCCGGCGAGTTGTTCGCGAACGCGCATGAGCGGACTGAGAAGGTCGTAGAGGAGACCGACGCAATGGCCCGCGAAGTCTTCAGGCGTGCCTTGCTCCCGGAAGTCGGATGCGTGGAAGCCGCCGCATTCCCACCAGATATCGTCGAGATCGATCTCGAGGGTGATGTCGAAGCCGTGTTCGTCGCGTTTGGGGAGATGGAGGGTGCAGCTTTGGTCGTCGGGATCGATGGTCCAGGTGTGGAGGATCTCCGGGTGCTCCTCGAAGAGACGGTTGGCCTCGGCGACGAAGGCTTTGGAGAGGGTGATTCGGGACATGGGGTGGTCCGGTTGCGGAGGGTGGGATTGAAAGGGAGGATTCCGCGGACGGCAATAATGGGGAGCAAGGGTGACCGGAGACGGAAAAGAGTTGCGTAGCCACATGGCTTCATGTAGATCCGTAGTCACATGACTACACAATGAACCTGCGCCGAGACCCATTTCAAGCCATCGCGGACCCCACGCGTAGGGCAATTCTGGCTTTGG
>CBFGPU010000262.1:0-5095 GCA_965650715.1 uncultured Haloferula sp.
GCCGTTGACCATGAGGCGGGACGCCGCCTTGGCTCCATCCTTCAAGTCATCCGATCGGTCGTCGGGCTTGATCTTCACGATGCTCCGGTTCTCGGGAACCAGATTGCCGCTGCCCGTGATGGTGGAGAGGAAGTAGGTGTCCCAGAGCGCCGTGTTCAGCAGGTAGGAGATATCGTAGTAATTGGTCGTGGCGGCCGAGGCATTGCTGAAGTTGTCGATCGTGAAATCCGAGCGGCTGCGCACCGTGTTCGCGCGCGGAACGTACGGAGTGGCGTAGGAGTTTCCGACCGCGTTTCCAGGCTGATGGCCCACCGAGACATAGATGTCGTCCGCGGTGAGGTCGGCGTGCTGGAGTTGCGCGAGGGACACCAGGCTCGATGGCGGACTGAACAGGATCGTGCTCTTCGAATCGAAAGGCGAACGGCCCCAGGGCAGCGGATTGGCGTTCAGGTTGCGGGTGAATTCCCCGCCGGTATCTCCGCCCGGTGCCACGAAGGGCAGGGTCGCCGCGCTGTTCGCGATCTGCATGAAGTAAGGCGCGGGATTGTAGGAGATGATCGACTTGCGGAAGCGGGTCGCCTGGAGGTTGAAGTCCATGAAGGTCCGCATGGTCGAACTCCTGAGGCCGAGTTGGTTGGCGGCGGGAAGGATCGATGCGTAATCCATCCCCGGCTGGCTCAACTGAAAGCCGTAGTACTGAAGCGGCACCGGCCGGGTGAAGTTTCTCGCGTTGGTGGTCGTGAACTGCCGTGCGGTCACGTCGAAGGGGGCATTGTCGAACTCGAAGCGCTCGACCCGCCGCAGCACCGCGCTGGTGCTACCGGAGGTCCGCAATTCCACCGAAGCCTGCGAAGTGGTGGCGTCCTCGCGCACGTCGAGCTTGAAAGGCGGGGTGGCCGTCACCGTGGTATCGAGGATGACGCTGTTGCGGAAGTCCGACGGCGCACTGCCGCTATAACCGGTGAGGGGAATGGTAACCTTCGCCATGCTGTTGGCCGGCCGCATCAAGGGGCCACCCAGGGTGAAAACCCTCGCTTCGCCGGGAGCCAGCGTGGTGCTCGGGATCTGGAAGATCGCATTCCCGAATACGGACGGCTCGATCGGTACCTTGGCGCTATTTACCTGAGGCAGGTAGGCCGGCTGACCGCCAAGACCCCAGATCCGCGAGGGCCGGCGGCTAGGATGGGTCTCCGACTTGAGTTCCATGTCCATGCCCGACCACTGCAGGGGATAGGAATAGGGATTCGCCAAGGAGATCGCGATCTTGGCGCAAGGTTGGATCCGGTAGTTGTCGCCGCCTTGCGGAACCAGATTGACCCCCATGAGCACCCGGAAATCCACGATCAGCGGCGCGATTGCCGCCTCGGTGATTTGCGAGGCGGCCTTCACCTGCAGGCGGTTCGTTTGTTTGAGATCCTTGCCGAGGTCGCTGAAGTCCTTCAATTGGCGCCATTTCGGTCCGCGGATGCGGTTCGCCACCGTGGAAGGGATGATGTTGCCGTTCGCAGTGATGCCGTTGATGAGGCCGGCCGGAGCGGTGCTCGGGAGACCGTTCTCAAGATAGGCCGAGAGATCGAGCTTCAGGCCGCCTTGCAAGGTGTCAGTGAGCAAACCGAAGCTGTCCGTGGTCGCGGAGTGGAAGGCATGGCCGAGCACGGGAGCGTTTCCGCCGATAAGCGAGCCGTCCATCAGGCCCGCTTCGGGAAGGGTGACGAGCTTGCCGAGCAGCGAAACTCCGGAGGAGTCGCGCGCCGGATAGTTATCGAAGCCCTCCACCGCTTCCCAACCCCGGCGTGGTCCGGCGAGTTTTTCATAGGTCAGATCGTTGCCCGGGGTGTCGTCCGTCATGTTCAGCTTGGCCTTCACGCCTTCGTCGCCAATCCACCATGCATGTCTTCCCGCGGGATGGTCGGCGGTGGCCGACGCAGCGGCGATCCCGACCATGGGTGCGCTCACGAAATGTTCCAGCGAATCGCCGGAGGAACTGCCGATCGTCTTCGCTCCGACGAGCACCACCGCCTTCTCGGAATCGGAGGCCTTGCCGTCGGATCCCACCGCCATGCTGTTCGTCGCCGGTGTGTATTCGTTGGTCGTGGCTCCCCCGTAGTTGCCGCTGATCAGCCACTTGCGGAAAGCCGGCGCGGGCGTGCGCGTGTAGATCGTGGTGCCGGGATTCGTCGAGTTGCTGTTTTCCCAGACGCCGGTCCAGTAACGGGTGCCGGGTTGCAGGCTCGACAGTCCCTTGCTGGTTCCACCCAAGGGAACATTGTTTCCCGGAGCCGCGCCCGCGGACAAACGGCTGCCATCGGCGGCTCCCGCCATGTCGGCCGTCGCGGTGATGCGCTGGTCCGGTCCCGCTTGTTTCTGCAACTCGCCGATTGCCATCAGGAGCGCCATCCTCGCGTTCGCACGCGCGGTGGCCATCGCGTCCTCCCGAGTGGAAGCACGCAGCGAAATCGTGGAAAGTCCCAGCAAGCCGATGGCCAGAATGGTCAGCAAGACCATCAGCGAAAGGGAGATGACGAGAGCGAATCCTGAGTGGTTGGGTTTAAAGTGACATTTGCGGCTTGTCTTGCCTTTCATCGTTATCCGGCCGTGAGCCGATCCGCAGCAGCGCGGGGTAGGTCAAATCCCTGCCGTCTTCACGTTCGACTTCACTCCGCGAAGTATTCACGAAGTATTCAGGGGGCTCCAGAGGATTCTCCGTTTCTTGTGCCGATCCCCTCAAAAAACCGTGGGTTTGTGCCAATTCGGTTTGGGTTTTCGGCGGGAATGTGGAAAAATCCCACGATTTTGCCCGGTTTCCACATGAGCCGACCTGAATGGAGCTTGGTCCAAGGGACCTCCAGGGTGTCCGCCGTGGTGATTTTGGTGCCACGCTACCGGTCTGCGCCGGAAGCTTGCGGTCTCTTCTCCACCAGCGGAGCGGCCGGCCACTCCGGGTGCTCTGCTTCCCGCACTCAGGTGCCGATCAGGCGTGCCCGCGTCGGTTCATCCACCGCCGTGCAAGAGCGGTAGCCTTCGCCGTGCTCGGGTACCGCCTTTACGAAGGCATCGCGCTCTTCCGCGCGGGCGAAATCCAAGCCGATCAACGCCCGCCCGATCCGCTCTCCCGACTGCCGGTAGTTGAAATAGCACAGGTTCGCCCGGCCCCGCACCCGCTTGTCCAGGAAGTCGTGCAAGGCCCCGGGACGCTCGTAGAAATCCAAGCGCAGGAAGGCCGGGAAGGCGAGCAGGTCACCCCGCAGCGGGATCGCACGGAAGGCGATGTCCACCGCGCCGGTGAGGTCTTCCCACACGAAGCCGGCAGCCTCCAGTTTCGCGGGCAGCGCTTCCATGGCGGCAGGATCTTCGGACCCCACGGTGAAGGCCGGCCAGGCATCGGCCTCGTGGATCTTGCCGTATTGGAAATCGGTGATGTTCAGACCCGCGAAGCAGGTGTCGAGCAGCTCGAGCATGGTGCCGGGACGCTCGGGAATCCGCACCCGCAGGCTGCGCGACGCATTCTGGGCGGATCCTTCCGATTGGGCAATCAGGCCGAGTTGGAGGAAATCGATATTCGCTCCGGAGACGACGATCAGCACCCGCTTCCCGACCAATGCCTCACGGTTCTTCATTACTGCGGCGAGACCCATCGCGCCCGAAGGTTCGGACACGCAGCGGAGGCCTTCCCACAGGAGGCGGATCGCGCGGCTCACTTCCGTATTGGTCACGGTCTCCACCCGGTCGAGGGTCTCGCGGCAAATATCGAAGGGCAGGGAACCCGCCTTCCGGACCGCCGTGCCGTCACAGAAGATGTCCACGTGCTCGAGGGACACCGGCTTGCCGGCCTCCAAGGCCGCCTTCATGGATGCTTGGCCGATTCCCTCGACCCCTATGATCTCGATCTCCGGCCAGTACGTCTTCAGCCAGGCGGAGACTCCCCCGGCCATCCCGCCGCCGCCGATCTGGAGAAAGGCAGCATCGAAGGGCCCGTGCCCGGAGAGGACCACCTCGTCCGCCAGCGTGCCTTGACCCGCCATCACCTGCAGGTCGTCGTAGGCATGCACGTAGGTGGCTCCGCTTGCCGCCGCATCTTCCAGCGCCGCCGCCACCGCGTCATCGTAGCTGTCGCCGCTGAGCAGAACTTCCACATGGTGTCCGCCGTGGTGGTGCACCGCGGCCTGCTTCACTCGCGGCGTCGAGCGCGGCATGTAGATCCGCGCGTCGATCCCCAGCGAGCGGGCGGCGAGGGCCACGCCTTGGGCGTGATTGCCGGCGGATGCGGTGACGACGCCCGCGGCCTTTTGCTCCGCGCCGAGGACCGCCATGCGGTTGCAGGCTCCGCGCCACTTGTAGGCCTTGATCGGGGAAAGGTCCTCGCGCTTGACCCAGACCTCCGGACCGGGACCGGGCAGCGCAAGATGTTCCAGCGGTGTTGCCTCGCCGAAGCGGTAAACCCGCTCCCGCGCGAACAGAATCTCCTGCCTCAATCGGCGGTCCAGCGGCAAGCCATCGCGTTCCACGCGCTTGGTTTCGGTGATGGGGGAGCTTCGTGCAAGGACTGAGGAGGGGAGAGAGGCAGAGCATCCAGAGCGGGGATGCCGGGCACGCTTCCAGCGAGCCTGTGGCTAAAAAAAGGGGGAGATCTTTGCCTAGAGCCCTGCGCCTGCCTTCAGCGCCGCCACCTTGCCGAAGTCCTTCACCCCCGGGCGGAGCTCCGCGCCGGAGGCTACGTCCAGAGCGGCAGGGCGCACGGCTTGAATTGCTTCCGCGATGTTCTCCGGGGTGATCCCCCCTGCGAGGATCAGAGGCAGATCCGGATTGCGTTCCGCGAAGCTCCGGGCGAGGGCCCAGTCGATCGTCCGGCCGGTTCCGCCGTAAACGCCGGGAGCGTGGGCATCGAGGAGGATTCCCGCGGCACCGAACCCCCGGGCGAGGTCCAGATCCGCGAGGCCTTTCACGCCGATGGCTTTAAGGAAGGGAATACCGGCATTCCGGAATACCTCGGCGTCGGCAGGCGTCTCGTCGCCGTGAAGCTGCACGACATCGATGAATCCTTCCTCGACCAAGCGCCGGGGCAGGTCGGATCCCGCATTCACGAAAACGCCCACCC
>CBFGPU010000263.1:0-5065 GCA_965650715.1 uncultured Haloferula sp.
AACTTGGTCTCCGAGTATGGCCCCGATAAGGAAGCGCCACCGGCTCTGGTGGAACTCAGCCAGACGGTCATCGAATTGAGGCCCTACGAAAGCAGCCTGCCGCACGATGCCGCCCTGCTTGAGAAGCTCGAGGTCGTCTCCGGCTGGCGGATCGATAGCGCGAACCTCGAGAAGCTCGCCGCACGCATGGCCGGCGAAGCCAAGGAGTTCTCCGGCAGCATGGTTTCGTTCTATCAGGGTCCCATGAGCATCGGCATGGTCGCCACCGCTTCGAAGAACACCGGTCCGGAGAAGGAGGCGATGTTCGGGCAGCAGGTCCAGCAGTTCGCCTACGCCTTCGAGCAACATGGCAATCCCCGGGCCATGGTCTGCCTGTCCGTGGGCGGGTCCCCGGACTATTGGAAGGTCGAGGACGGCAAAGTCACCAAGCTGGAAGACCCGGATGCCCGCCGCTCCGCCCTCAAGACCTTGGCAAGCCATCGCGAAAGCAAACGGATCCGCCCGCCTTACATCCAGGTCATCGCGCTCACTCTGGAAGACGCCCGCAAATTCCTCGAAGAACCATAGCATATGCCAGCCACCATCGAACCCTCCGCCCGCTGGGAACAGGTACAGGAACGCGCCACCGCGATCCGCAAGGAAACCGCCCGCGTGATCGTGGGGCAGGAAGAGATCGTCGAGCAATTGCTCACCTCGCTCTTGTGCAAGGGCCATTGCCTCCTCGTCGGCGTGCCCGGCTTGGCCAAGACCTTGCTGGTCTCGACCCTGGGCCGGATTCTCGGGCTCAAGTTCCAGCGGATCCAGTTCACTCCGGATCTCATGCCTTCGGATATCGTGGGGACGGAGATCCTGCAGACCTCGGATGATGGCTCGCGCGAGTTCAAGTTCGCGGCGGGACCGATTTTCGCGAACTTGCTGCTGGCGGACGAAATCAACCGCACGCCGCCGAAGACCCAGGCTGCGCTGCTGGAGGCGATGCAAGAAAAGCAGGTGACCGTGAACGGGGTGACCCGCCGCCTGGAGGAGCCCTTCACCGTCTTCGCCACCCAGAATCCGATCGAGCACGAAGGCACCTATCCCTTGCCGGAAGCCCAACTTGACCGCTTCTTCTTCGAGCTGCGGATCGGCTATCCGAGCATGGAGGAAGAGGAACAGATCGTGCTCCGCACCACCGGCCGCGACATGCCGGAACCGAAGACCTTGCTGGATGCCGCCGGCGTGCTGGATCTCCAGGATGCCACGCTTGATGTCCCGCTGCCGGACTCCGTCGTGAAGGCGATCCTGAAGCTCGTGCATTCCACACGGCCCGATTCCCTTCACGCCACCGCGGACGTGCGGAACTATGTTTCCTTCGGTGCCGGGCCGCGCGCCTCGCAGTGCCTGGCGCGCGCGGTCCGGGCGCTCGCCTTGTTGCGCGGGCAGTCCTCCGCCTCGGTCGAGGAAGTGAAGGCCCTTGCGCTTCCCATCCTGCGCCACCGCGTCATCCCGAACTACAATGCGACGGGTGAAGGCATCACGGCGGACACCATCGTCCAGAAGCTCGCAGCCGCGCTTTGAAGACCTTCAAATATCTCAAGCCGGACGACATCCGCCGCCTGAAGAACTACGAGTTCGGGGCGAAGGCGATGGTGGAAGGGTATCTGTCCGGACGGCACCGCTCGAAGCAGCGCGGCTCGTCGATCGAGTTCCACGAGTTCCGTCAGTACGTGCCCGGCGACGACCTCGCGCAGGTGGACTGGCGGGTCTTCGCGCGGAATGACAAGCTCTTCCTCCGCACCTTCGAGCAGGAGACCAACCTGGAGTGCCATCTCTTCCTCGATTGCTCGGCTTCGATGGCATTCCCCGAAAACGAAGAGCGCCTGAGCAAGATCGAGTATGCGTCCTTTTTCGCGGCCTGCCTTTCCTGGCTCGTCATCTCGAAGAACGACCGCGTCTCGCTCACCCTCTTCGACGAAGGCATCCGCCGCTTCCTTCCGCCGGGCTCCACCCGCAAGCACCTCCACGAGTTGCTGACCACGCTGGAGAAGAACGAGGCGGGCAAGGGAACCTCGATCATCGAGACATTGAAGCGCGCCGCGCCGCTGCTCAAGCGCCGCGGTACCCTGGTGCTGCTTTCCGACTTCTTCTGCGATCCCGCGGAACTCTTCAAGGCGCTCAATCCCTACCTCCACCGCGGCTTTCGCGTGCATCTCTTCCACCTGCTGGATCCGTCGGAGATGGATCTAGGCGACCGGGGCCTCGCCCGCTTCGTCGATATGGAGAACGGCGAGCGCCTGATCGTGCACCCGCAATCGCTGCGGCAAGCATGGAAGGACCACCTGCAGGAGCACGTCCGCTCGCTGCGTTCCCTCGCCGCGTCGCGCCGGGCCGATTACGCCCTGGTCTCCACTACCGAATCCTACTTCACGCTGCTCGATCGCCTGCGGCACTCCTGAAAGCATGTCCTTGTTCTTCCAATATCCGGCGCTCCTCGGACTGCTCGCGCTTGCGGGCCTGCCGGTGCTGGTTCACCTGCTGTCGCGGGCGAAGCCGCCGCAATACCGGTTCTCGAATGTCGAGTTCCTCCGGAAGGTCATGCGGCTTACCTCGCGCTTCCGCAAGCCGAAGGACTGGCTGCTGATCGCGCTGCGGACCCTCGCGCTGCTCGCCCTGGCCGTGGCCTTCCTCGGCCCGCTCCTTTTCTCCAGGAATGCGCCGCTGCCCGGCGAGCGCCGCGCCATTGTCCTGCTGATCGACCGCTCCGCCTCGATGGCGGCGAAGGAGGGCGCGGCCAGCCGCTTCGAAGCCGGCTGCGCGGAAGCCGGCCGCATTCTCGACGAAGCGAAGCCGGACCTCGCGAACATCGTCTGGCTGGATGCCGCACCCGACGCGGTCTTCCCGGAGCCTGCTCCGAACCGCGATTTCCTGAGCGAAGAACTGTCCCGTGCGGCAGCCCGGCCCGAGCCCGGTGCCCTCGATGCCGCCATGGAGCTGGCACTGCGGCAACTCGCTGGCGTCACGGGGCGCAAGGAGCTTCACATCGTCTCCGATTTTCAAGAGAGCGCGTGGAAGAACTTCGCGCCGCTCGTTCCGGACGGAGTCGAACTGCGGATGGTGCCGGTGGCAAAAGCGGATGTCCCGAATCTGGCGGTCAGCTCGCTTGTCGCGATGCCCGCATCGCCGGTCGCGGGCCAACAGATGATCGCCCAGTGCCGGGTGGCCAATCACTCGGATGAAGCGCGGCGGGTTTCGCTCACGCTGGATGCCGGGGGCTCGCGCCAATCGCAAGTGTTGAACCTTCCGCCGCGCGGCGAGGCGGAGGCGGCCTTCACGGTGCGCTGTGCGGCCCCGGGCCTGCTGCCGCTCACCGCGGAGATCGATGGCGACGGCTTCCCCGGCGACGACCGCCGCCACGCGATGGTGCGGGTGCGCGAATCGATCCGCCTCGCCGTCGCGGGACCTCCGGACGGCCCGGTGGCCAAGACCTTGGAACGGGTGGCGGGCGCGCTTCCCTGGCTCGATACCCTTCCCGCGGGCGATAGCGGCCGCCTGCCGCCTTGCGAGATCCTGTGTGTTCCCGATTTCCAGAAGAGCGATGTTCCCGTGATCCGCGATCTCGCCTCGAAAGGTACGGCGGTTCTCGTACTTGCGGGGCCGCATGGCTCGGCGCGGGCTGTCGCCGGGCTCTTCGGTGAAGAGCCGGAACCGATCCATGCCCATGGCGGATTCCAGACCTTGGAAGCCGGTTGGGAAGCCTCGCCCGCCGCGGACCATCCCGCCTTCCGCCTCTTCGCAGGCGGCGAGTTCGGCAATCCCCTCGGCGGGAAGTTCAAGGCCCGCGCGCCCTTGGTCGCTCCATCCTCGGCGCGGCTTGTGGCCAGCTTCGCTGACGGCCAGCCCGCTTTGTTGGAGGCGAAGGACGCGCCGCTGATGCTTTGCAATCTGTCGCTCGATCCCAAGCTCGCGACCTGGTCCGGCGAACCTGCGTTCCTGCCAGCCATCGCGGAACTGCTGCTCTATCTCGCGCCGCGCAGTGCTGCCGAAACCTTCGAGGTCCCGCCGGGGGAAGCCCCGGTGTGGACCGATCCCGCGCCGGATGCCTCGGGCTCGCCGGTACTCCAGGCTCCGGACGGCTCGCATCCGCCGTTGGTGGCCGCGGGTCAGTCATGGCGCAGCGAGGCTTCCGCAATTCCGGGGATTTACCAGTGGCTGGTGTCCGGACAAGCCGTACACCTCAACGTCGTCAATTTCCCCGAAAGCGAATCGCTGCTCAAGCCGATGGCAGCCGCTCCCGGAGCCGGCCCGGCTTCCTCATACGGGAACTCCACCGCACGGCGTGCCGCGCTCGAGCACGGCCTCCCGCTGTGGCCTTGGCTGATCGCTGCCGCGCTCGCCTTCCTCCTCGTCGAGGGTTGGGTCGCCGGGCTTAAACCCTCCACCCGCACGGCATGAATCCCCCGCTTCCATTGCCGCTCCTGATCCCGTTGCTGGCGCTGACGTTGGTCGCGGTGGACTGGCTATCATGGCGCGGCTCCGCGGGCTTGCCGACCCGCAAGCGCGCCCTTCTGCTCGCCTTGCGGATGGCCGGCGTGACCGCCATCTGTATCCTGCTGCTCAATCCCGGCAAGTGGGTGCGCCCCACGGAAGACCGCGAGCGACCTTGGCTCGTGCTGCTGGATCGGTCGGCATCGATGGCCCAGCCCGGCGCGCAGGGCACTCGCGCGGAAGAAGCGGCGGAACTCGCAAGCATGGCCGCGAAGTCGGCGAAGGCCCGCGGCATTCCGGTGCGGATCCATCCCTTCGATCTCGCCGCAGGCCCCGCTGCCGAGGACGCCGGAACGCCGGTCGCTCAGGGAACCGGCACCGACCTTCATGGCTCGCTCAAGCGCCTGCTGGAAGAGGCTGCCGCTTCGGGTGACTCCTTCGCGGGCGTGGTCGTGCTGAGCGATGGCCGACAGACCGCTTCGCCCTCTCCCGCTGAACTCGAATCGCTCGCACTGCGCCTGCGCTCGCGTCGTGCGCCTCTCCATGCCGTGGCGATCGGTGCCGGGGTCCCGCCGCGTGACCTTGTCGTCCGCGCCACGCG
>CBFGPU010000264.1:0-5041 GCA_965650715.1 uncultured Haloferula sp.
CGCGCGCGTCTTCGACGTGAAGGTGCAGAACCAGCTCTTCCTGGACGACTTCGATATCTTCGCCACGGCCGGCTATGCCACGGCGCTCGTGGTTCCCGTGCCGGTCACCGTGACCAACGGCACCGTGACGATCGAGTTCCTGCACATCGCGAACAAGAACAACCCCACGCTCGCGGGTCTCGAACTCTACGAACTCGAGCCGCCGCCGCCGGATACGCTCGCGCCGACCGCACCGGGCGACCTCGCCGTGAGCGGTGTGACGGCGGGGAGCGTCTCCCTTTCGTGGACGGCTTCGCTCGATAACGTCGGCGTGACGGCTTACCGGATCACCCGCAACGGCGGCGCGCCGACCACGGTGACGGGCCTCTCCTTCACCGATACCGGCCTCCTGCCCGGCACCGCTTACGACTATTCCGTGGTGGCGCTCGACGCGGCGATGAACGCTTCGCCGGAATCGACGGTGCAGGGGACGACCACGGCGGACACCACCCCGCCGACGGCACCGGGCGGCCTGACCGGAATCTCAGGTAATGCGATTGCCACGCTGGCATGGAATGCCTCCTCGGATGACGTGGCGGTGACGGGCTACCGGATCTACCGTGACAATGTCCTGATCGAGACCGTGGACACCCCGGGCTACACCGCCTCGGGTCTCGCCAATGAGACAACCTATGTCTTCAAGGTCACGGCCATCGACGCCTTCTCGAACGAATCGCCGCCCGCGGAGGTGACGGTCACGCCGCGCGCCCTCGGCCCGGCCTTGGTTCGCGTGGATTGCGGGAGCAGCACCAACTTCGTGGACCCGCAGGGCAATACCTGGTCCGCCGACTTCGGGTTCCAAGGGGCTCCGGACTTCGGCTACACGCCGACCAGTTCCACCACGAACACGATCAGCGGCACCGACAAGCAGGCGATCTATCAGAACAGCCGCATGAAGAACCGCAACAGCAGCCGCCCGCTGAAGTACAACTTCGCGGTGGCGAACGGGGACTACGAGGTCCGCCTCCACTTCTGCGAGTTCCACACGGAGCCGCCCGTGGCCGTGGGCTACCGCGTCTTCGACGTGCTGGCGGAAGGCGCAACCGCCCTCGATGACTTCGACATCTACGCGACCGGCGGGAAGGATCACGCCGTCATGCAGGTCTTCCCCGTCACCGTGGCGGATGGCAGCCTCACCCTCGACTTCACCGTGGTCACGCAGAACCCTTCCGTCTCCGCCATCGAGGTCTTCCCGATCCTCTCCGGAGCAGCGGGAGAAGCCGAGCCGCCGACGGCACCCGGAGACCTGGCCGTGACGAATCTGACGAGCAACACCGTGAGCCTGAGCTGGACCGCTTCGACCGACAATATCGGCGTTGCCGGCTACCGGATCTATCGCGACTCGGTCCTGATCGATACCGTCACCGGCCTGTCCTTCACGAACACGGGACTGAGCAGCGGCACGCTCTATCACTACTCGGTCGTCGCCTTTGACCTCGCGGGCAATGCCTCTTCGCCCGCCACCGTGGATGCCACCACGCCGTCTCCTGATCTCGCTCCGCCCTCCACCCCGGCGAACCTCGCGGGTACCCCGGGCCTGAGCCAGATCGCCCTGGGCTGGGACGCCTCCACCGACAACGTGGCCGTAACCGGTTACCGCGTGCTGCGGGATGGCAACCTGATCACCACGGTGCCTGGCACCGGCTACACCGACACCGGCCTGCCGAGTGCGACCGAATTCGACTACCAGGTGATCGCGGTGGATGCCGCGGGCAACCTCTCGGGTGGGGCTGCGCTGACCATTTCCACCCAGACCGACAGTGAAGCCCCCACGGTCCCGGACGGCCTGGCGGCGACGCCCTCCCACACCTCGGTGGCGCTGAGCTGGAATGCTTCCACCGACAATGCGGGGGTCACCGGTTACCGGGTTTACCGCGATGCCGCCCTGTTGGCTACGGTCCCCGGCCCGGGCTACGAGGATACCGGCCTGACCCCGGACACGCCTTACCACTACGAAGTGTGCGCGATCGACTCGGCCGGCAACGTCTCCGGTCTCGCCACCGTGGATACCGCCACCTTGGAAGACACCGTGGCCCCGACCGTGCCCGTCGGCTTCGACGCGGTGGCCGGCGACGGCAGCGTCTCGCTCATCTGGGTGGCCTCCTCCGACAACGTCGGCGTCACCGGCTACGAGATCCGTCGTAACAGCGCGTTGATCGCCACCGTGCCGGATCCGGGCTATTCCGACACCGGTCTCACCAACGGGGTCCTCTACACCTACGAGGTGCGGGCGCTGGATGCCGTGGGCAATGCTTCGGGGAACGCCTCGGACTCCGCAACCCCGCGGGCTCTCGGAGCAAACCTCTACCGCGTGGATGCCGGCTACACCGGGGAACCGTTCCTGGATCTCTCCGGAAATACCTGGGTGGCCGATACCCCGTATCTCGTCTTCGGCGGTGCCGCATCCACCAACAACGCCATCTCGGGAACGGAGGACGACGCGATCTACAACACCGAGCGCTACGACTCCTCCAGCAGCGGCAGCAACTTGTCCTATGACTTCAGCCTCGCGCCCGGCACCTACGAGGTCAGGCTGCACTTCGCGGAGACCTACGCCGCCATCACCGCCCCGGGCGGCCGCGTCTTCGACGTCACCGCGGAGGGTGGCACGGTGGTCGACGATCTGGATATCTTCGCCCGCGTCGGTTCGAACGCCGCGCTGGTGGTAAGCTTCCCGGTGGAAGTCGCGGACGGTGTCCTCGATCTCGAGTTCCTGCATGGCGTGCAGAACCCGAAGGTGTGCGGCATCGAGATCTTCGCGATCGAATCGGAAGGAGCGCCGACCTTCGAACAATGGCTCATCGACCACGGGTTGGCAGGCCAGACCGCGGCCGATTCCGATGCCGGCGGTCTCGACAACCTTGCCGAGTTTGAGCTCCAGCTCGACCCGAACGATCCCAACGACGACCTCACCTTCTCGCTGTCCATCCAGCGCCAGGCCGGGAACGCCGTGATCACCCTCCCGGTGCTCAAGCCTATCGGGAATTACTATGTTCATCGTAGTAACGACCTCGTTGACATCGGGAACGTTATCAATCGCATCGACACCATCACCAAGGCGGAGATCGAAGCCATGACCCCGGCGGAGCGCGCGAGCTACACCGTCCAGGACAACGGCGGCGGCACCCGCGCCTTCTACCAGTTGTTCTTCGAACCCGTCGCCGAGTAAGCATCCACATCCGCCCGGGAGAGTCCGCTCTCCCGGGCCCGCACCCCTTCCGGACCGGGTTCACCCGCCCGCCCGGATGCCATGTTCGCCGCCCGCCGGTTCGCCCGCGAGCAGCGCCGTTCACCCTCCCGCAAGATGAAACGCCCCCCCCGGATCGTCGTTGTCGGTGCCGCAGGCCGTCTCGGCCAGGCACTCGTGGCCCGCTTTGCGCGGGATGCCTCCGTTCTCGGCCTCGCCCGGCCGCAGATCGATCTCTCGTCCCCGCAATCCATCCGCGAGGCGCTGGAACCGCTGAAGTTCGACCATCTCGTCCTGCCCGCCGCCATGACCGCGGTGGATGCCTGCGAGACGAACCCGGACCAGGCCTACGCGATCAATACCGCCGCGCCCGGCCTCATCGCGGAAATCTGTGCGGGGAAGAAGGCGCACATGACCCACTTCAGCACCGACTTCGTCTTCGACGGCGCGAAGGACGGTGCATATTCCGAAGAGGATTCGCCCCGCCCGCTCGGGATCTACGGCGATTCGAAGCTGCAGGGCGAGCAGGCGGTGCTGTCCGCCAGCCCCTACCACCTGGTGGTCCGCGTTTCCTGGCTCTACGGCCCCGGCAAGCCCGCCTTCCCCGAGTGGATCGTGGACCAGGCATGCAACCATGCGGACCTCGCGCTGCCCGGCGACAAGACCGGCTCGCCGGTATCCAGCACCGACATCGCGAACCTCCTCGACCCCTTGCTCTTCGGTCCCGGCGGCGAACCCGCCAGCGGCATTTTCCACCTTTGCAACTCCGGTTCCTGCACCCACCGCGAGTGGGGTCAGGCCTGTCTCGACCTCGCCGCCGAGGCCGGGGCTCCGCTCAAGGCCCGCAAGATCATCGCCAATACCCTGGCCGACGTCCGCGCCTTCGTGGCCAAGCGCCCGCCGAACAGCGTGATGGGCACCGCGAAGTTCACCGCCTTCACCGGGCTTGCACCGCGCCACTGGCTCGACGCCCTCCGCGAGCACGTCACCACCTCTCCCACCTTCCGGAAATACCACGCCGCCGCCTGCGGTTGACCCGTCCGCTATTCTGAACCTGACCCTTTCCCTGCTGCCAACCCTCACCCGTCCCACCCCATGAACATACTCGTTACCGGCGGCGCCGGTTTCATCGGCTCGAATCTCGTCCACTACCTGCTCCGCGATGCCTCCGCCGAACTCGGCGTGTCCATCGACAAGGTGGTCAATCTCGACAAGCTCACCTATGCCGGCAACCGCTCGAGCCTCGACGACCTCGATTCCGACCCGCGCCACATCTTCGCCCAAGGCGACATCTGCGACGAGAAGTTCGTGGGAGGCCTTCTCCGCGAGCACAAGATCGATGCCGTCATGCACCTCGCCGCGGAGTCCCACGTGGACCGCTCGATCGACGGCCCGGAAGCCTTCATCATGACCAACGTGGTCGGCACCTTCCGCCTCCTCGATGCCTTCCGCAAATACCTCGTGGAGTCCGGCCGCATCAAGCTGCCGAACTATGGCAAATCCATTGCCGACGGCGGCGAGTCCGCTTTCCTCCACGTCTCCACGGACGAGGTCTTCGGTTCGCTCGGGCCGGAGGATCCGATGTTCTGCGAAACCACGCCGTATGCGCCGAACAGCCCCTACAGCGCCTCGAAGGCCGGCAGCGATCACCTCGCCCGCGCCTACCACCACACCTACGGCATGCCGGTGATCACCACCAATTGCTCGAACAACTACGGCCCCTTCCAGTTCCCGGAGAAGCTTCTCCCGCTGATGATCCAGAAGACCCTTCGCGGCGAACCGCTGCCGGTCTATGGCGATGGCACGAACATCCGC
>CBFGPU010000265.1:0-5038 GCA_965650715.1 uncultured Haloferula sp.
CTCGATCTCTCGAATGCGCCGGTGAAGATGCAGAGCCTGGCGGAGGCGACGATCCCGGCGGGCGGGGCGACGCAGCGGCATTGGCACGGAGAGAGCGAGGAGTTCTACTTCCTGCTGGAAGGAAGCGGGATCATGGAGATCAACGGGGAGGAGCGGGAAGTGGGGCCGGGGGACGGGATTCTGATTCCTGCCGGAGCTTGGCACCAGATCCGGACGGAGGCGGGGGTGAGGATGTTGTGTTGCTGTGCGCCGCCGTACCGGCACGAGGATACGTTCTTCGAATAAAGGCGGCCCTCAGCGGGAAAGGAAGGTGGAGATGGCGAGGGTGACGGGGTCGTCCTTCTTCCCGCAATCGGCATTGATGGTGCCGTGGGTCTTGCCGGGGATGGAGACGACTTTGGCTTGGCCGCCCTTTTCGCGGAGGGCATCGGCGAGGAGATTCGATTGGAGGCGGGAGTCGGCGCGACGGGCGACGTGGAGGATCAGGAAGGGGGGCGGCTTGGCGGTGACGCGATAGACGGGCGAGGCGTCGCGCTGCGCTGCGGGATCGGCGGTGAAGGCGTGACGATACATCTTCTGCATGTAGCCGCCTTCGCGGAGGGCGGGATACTGCCGGGTGATGTCGTAGCCGGCGCCATCCAACAGGACCACGCCGCGGATGGACTTGGCATCGATGCCCGCTGCCTTCTGACGTCCGGCATCGACGGCGGCAAGCGCTGCCAAGTGAGCGCCGGCGGAATGGCCTAGGAGGTAGATGCGCTGAGGATCGCCGCTGTGCCTGGCGATGTGTTTCTGAATCCAAGCGATCGACTTGAGGACGTCTTCGACCTGCGCGGGGTGTTTTGCGGCGGGGGCGAGGCGGTAATTGATGGAGGCGACGATGTAGCCGCCCTTCATCAGCCAGGTGGTCTTGGGCTCGGCGAAATTCGAGTTCGACTTGTCGCCCATCGACCAGCCGCCGCCGTGGATCAGGATGAAGACGGGGCGAGGTTTGGCGGGAGCCTCGTCGGGGATGAAGAGATCCAGCTTCTGACAGGGATGGGTCTTTTTTCCCGCGTAGGGGAGATCGCGGAGCGTCTTGGCCGGCGCGAGAGTGGCAAGGGCTAGCAGGAGGAAGAGCGTTTTCACCATGGGAAAAACACCGGGAAGTCCCAATCGTCGCGCACTTGCCGGATGACCCCGGAATCGTTAGACCGGGATGCGTGGAAACAAAACGACCGAACTTCGTGCCGAAGTCGTGGGAGCTGCCCGAATCCATCCGCAAGCGCCTGGGTGACGACGCCGGCCGGCAGCGGCTGATGGACGAAGAGGGTCATCTGCTGATGATCCTGCACCAGCCGCCGGAGCCGGAAGACGACGAGGTTCGCAAGCCGGTGCTGCTGTGGAACCAGCCGGGCGGCGACTGGAAGAGCACGCCGGAAGGGGGCGGGCTGGCGGCGCTGGATGCGCACATGGGGAACTACCGAAAGAACATCCACGAACTGGACACGCTGGTGGAGTCGGCACAGACGCCGCGGCAGTACTTCGAGGTGATGAAGCATGTGACGCCGCTTTTGAGAGCGACGCGGAACATGCTCGCGGTGATGCAGGAGGCGCGGGAGGCGCGGCCGGAGGACCGGAGGCTGATCAACTTCCGCGACCGGGCGGTGGAACTGGAGCGTGCGATCGACCTGGTGGCGGCCGATGTGAAAGCGGGCATGGAATTCTCGATGGCGGAGAACACCGAGGAGCAATCGCGCTTCGCCCACGAGGCGGCGATCGAGGCGAGGAAGCTGAACCGGCTGGTGGCGACGTTCTTCCCGCTCGCGACGCTAGTGGCGGTCTTCGGCATGAGTCCGCCGGCGGAGGTGGTGAAGGCACCGGGATTCTGGCTGGTGCTTGCCGCCGGGATCGTGGCGGGTCTGGTGGTGAGGATGATCACGGCAGGGAAGCATTCGTCTTCTTGAGGCGGGCCCAGAGGAAGAAGAGCGCGATCACCACGGCGACGAACGGCAGCTGCCAAAGCAGGGCGGCGCGGAAGGCGTCGTCGCCGGCGGTCTTGCGCATCGCGGCAAGGAGCATGGAGAAGCCGAGCGAGAAGCTGCCGTAGCCGAGGTTGAAGGCGAGGCCGCGGACGCTGAGGAGGGTTGCGCGCTGCGAGGAATCGGCGGAGGCGTGGAGATGGCGGCTGACGGTGAAGCCGACGAGGCCGAGCATGGTCATGAGCAGCATCGCGGGCAAGAGGCCGAACCAGGGCCATGCGGGGGCAAGGAGAGCGAGGGAAAGGATGGAGAGAACGGCGGCGATCCCGAGAACACCGAGTGGTGAGAGGCGGGCGTTGAGACGGCGGGCGATGGAAGGGACGAAGAATCCGAGGACGCCGGAGAGCGCGCCCAGCAAACCGAAGGACCACTCCGGAATGTGGATGAGCCGGTAGTACTCGCTGGTGATCGTGGCGAAGTTCCGCGCGACGGAGTCGATCAACAATCCTCCGACGATGACCACGGCAATGCTGCGGGTGGTGAACGCCATCCTCGCCGTTTGCAAGGTGAGCCGGAAGGCGGAGCGGCAGCGCTGAGCCGTGCCACCCGCCGCGTGGGGTGTTTCCTCAAGCCGGAGCGTGATGACCACGCAGGCGAGCGCCTGGACAAAGACAACCGCGACCGGCAGGCGATGGGCGATCTCCACGGGGATGGAAATACCGATCCGCGCGAGCCAAGCGGGGTCATAGAGCAGGCCGCCGAGGATCATGGCGACGAAAAAGCCGACGGAACGCCAGCGCATGGCAGCGGACATCACGTCGTCCCAGGCGGCTTCCCTGCCCTGCTCCGGCAGGGCATCGTAGGCGATGGCCTCATCCGCCCCGCTGGCGGCTGCCTCGGAAGTGCCCGACAGGAGACGGTTGAGGATGCAGAGTGCGAAGAGGAGGGTGCCGCCGTCCTTGGGCGCGACGAGGAGGATGCCCATCTCCGCGACCATCACGCAGGAGGCGAAGACGAGCAGCTTCTTGCGGCCGATGGTATCGGCCATCGCACCGGAGGGAACTTCCAGCGTGAAGATCGCCAGCGCCCACATCAGGTTGAGGAAGACGAAACGCTCGAGGGAGAGGCCGAGGTCGGTGAAGAAGATCGCCAGCACCGGATAGTAGGCGCGGGCGTTGTAAAGGGTGGTGAAGAGGACGTAGAGCCGCGGGTTCCGGTGGGCGAAGGGGCCGGTGCGGTTCAGGACGGAGGACACGGCCTAGGTGTGGTGCATGGAGCGGCCGGGCGCAAAGGGGAAATGGGAGTGGCGTGAGGTTTGGGCACTTGGGGACCGAGAAGCGGTGTTTCAGACCAGGGCAAAATCCGATGTGGGGAACCCGGGGTCGCGGGGGGATTTGGGGTTTAACCGCAAATGGTCGCGAAAGGGACGCGAGTCGCGAAAGGGACGCGAAATTGGAAAGGCAGGAAGGCGAAGCGGCCCGCGTGAAATGGAAGGCTGAAAGAGTGAACCATGGAATACACGGAACCCACGGAAGGAAGGTGGCGGAACGTGCGCGGAGAACAGAGCCTGATGAAGGCATTCAACCGCAGATGGACGGGATGAACGCAGATGGAAGGGCGATGGGTCCCCCCCACCGCCTGAAGGCGGAGCTACGTACCACGTCGAGCGGAGCTGGAGAGCAGGCTCGCTAGGATGAGGGATAGCGGTAGCCGGCGCCGCGGACGGTTTCGAGGAGGGCGGGGCGAGAGGGATCGGCTTCGATCTTCTTGCGGAGGTTCAACACGTGTTGGTCAAGGGTCCGGGACTCGGGGTAGTATTCAAGGCCCCAGCATTCGTTGAGGAGTTCGTCGCGGGTGACGACTTCGCCGCGGCGGCGGGAGAGAAGGGCGAGCAGCTTCGATTCGCGGACGGTGAGCTCGATCTCCGCCTGATCGCGGATCGCGAGGAGGCGCTTCGGATGGATCAACCAGGGGCCGAAGGGGAAGGCCTCGCCGGCGGAAGGCTCCTCTTGGCGGCGAAGGACGGCACGGACGCGGGCAAGGAGTTCGTGCTTGCCGAAGGGCTTGCGCAGGAAGTCGTCCGCGCCGAGTTCGAGGCCGAGGACGACATCGACTTCCTCCGACTTCGCGGAGAGGAACAGGACGGGGGTGCGGCGGTCCTCGCGACGGATGGTACGACAAACCTCGTAGCCGCTGGCATGAGGCATCATGATGTCGAGCAGCACGAGTCCCGGGCGGTGGCTGGTCCAGTATTCGAGAGCCTCGCGACCGTCCTTGGCGGCGAAGACGTGATGGCCTTCACCGGAGAGGAGTTCGGCGAGGGCCTCGCGGGTGAGCGCGTCGTCTTCGGCGAGGAGGATGGTCATGGATGGCGGGTGGAATGCAGGGGACGGCTTGTTCCTGATGCGGAGCGAACCCGATGTTAGTGACCGTCCCCCGGCGGGCCTTTCGGAGAAGGGTCCCTGCCCTCCATGATGCGGAGCGGCAGGGTGAGACGGAATTTCGCGCCGCGGCCGGAAGAGAGGAGATCGAGGCGGCCTCCCATGCGCTCCGCGAGGTCGCGGCTGATGGCGAGGCCGAGTCCGGTGCCGCTCGCGCCTTCATCGACACGGGAGCCTGCGCGCTCGAAGGGAAGGAAGACGCGCTGGCGGGCCTCCCGTGGGATGCCCGGGCCGTCGTCGGCGACTTCGATGAGAAGCTTGTCGTCCTGCTCCCTGAGACCGATGCGGGCCCTCGCTCCTTCCCCGGCGTACTTCTCGATGTTCGAGAGGAGGTTGGAGAGGATTTGGGACAGCGCGTCGCGATCCACGATGATGCGGTCGGGCGCCTGATTATCGTAGTCGCAGCGGATGGATTTGCGTTCGAAGAGAGAGGCGAAGTTTTCCCTGAGTTCTCCGAGCATTTGCGGGAGATGACAAGGAGCGGGTGCCGACATTGCCTTGCCGCGCTCGATGCGGGCGAAAGCGAGGACATTGTCGACGATGCGGGAGAGGCGCGAGGTCTCCTCGCGGATCAGACCGAGACGACGGCGGATCTTGCCATCCTCCACGGGAAGCGCGTCGAGTGCGAGGTCGGTG
>CBFGPU010000266.1:0-5030 GCA_965650715.1 uncultured Haloferula sp.
CTCCCCATGCTGATCCTTGTGCTTGCACCGGCCTTGTGGCCGAGTGCGCAAGGTGCGTTGTTGGGAGACCGCTTGGAGGCGATGCACCGGGATCTCCTGGAGAACCGGCGCGAAGCGCTGCCGGGTTTGAGCGATCCCTTCGGGGCTCCCGACCGCGCGCGCATCGTGGTGGAAGAGGATGCCGCGACGCTGCAGCACTTCACCGGCTGGCGCGGCAATGTCGTCGGCACGGTGTTCTGGGTCGGGGAACTCCCCACGCAGAACAATCCGGTGCCGAACACGATGAGTTCCTGGGATATGAACTGGCAGGCCAATTTCGGCGGCTACGATGATCCCGAGCACCGCAACGGCTATCTTCCCGCCGGCTTCACGCCAAAGCAGAATCCCTTTTACGTCGCGCTGCCCTACAACGACGTCGCCAAGGGCGGCGGTCACCGGCCCGAGGCTTCCGAAGTGATCCCGTGGTTCTGGCGGGACTACCGGGGCGACGGGATTTCGGTGTGCAAGGGCCGCTGGGTGGCCATCCACCGCGAGGGCAAGGTCTGCTACGCCCAATGGGAGGACGTCGGTCCTTTCGAAGTGGACCACTGGCAGTACGTTTTCGGCAACGAGCAACCCCGCGCCAACCGCAACAACGCGGCCGGCATCGATATCAGCCCCGCGGTCCGGGATTACCTCGGTTTCCGCAGCGGCGAGCGCGTCCAATGGCGCTTCGTCGAGGCCCGCGATGTCCCGCACGGACCTTGGTCCGGTTGGGGCGACGGCTTGCCCGCCCGCTGAATGAAGATCACCCGACAAGCAACCTGACAAATTGCTGTTCCCACACCCGACACACACCCGGACGAGCGATCGTCCACCTTACATGACAAACTGATCCTGTCCGGAGAGACGATTTCCCGATCGTTTCTCCGGAGACCCGGCGAGGGACTCTGTCCCGAGCGGGCACGGCCCGGATTCCTTGCGATCCGTTCCGTGCCCGGCACCCTCGCCGGGTCCGCCTTCCCTCGCGGCAAGTCCCACTGCCGCGGGAATCAGGAAGGACTGGAAAGGCTTGGCAAACTGTTCACCCGAAACCAGCCATGAAAACCAGTCGTCTGGCTGCCCTCGCGGCAGTCTTCCTCGCCACCGGTGTGTCCGCACCGTGCGCGCTGCTTGCCCAGTCCACGAACCCTTCGATTCCGATGGGCTCGATATCCGCATTCCCCGTCATCGTCCAACCGGGGACCCACCCGACCATCACGTGGAACATCTCGTACCCGTCCATCGTCCAGGACTATGTCGAGGTGAACGAACCGGGCGGGAGCGATGGCGGCGGTGGCGACACCTACATCTCGCCGAAGACCGAACTCGACGTGGAGATCCGCGTGATCGGTGCCGGTGTGACGGTCTCGAACAATAACGGCTCCAACCTTTCTTTCGTGCCGACCCAGGCGCAGGTGAGTTTCAATGGCAGCAGCTACTCGCAGGTCTTCTACGGCACCAACAACAACGTGAAGCCGAGCAAGGTGGTTTGGTCGAAGACCAACATAGCCAAAGGCCAGAAGCTCCGTTTCGGCGGCCGCTACTACTACAACAACCGTTGGGGTCCATATTTCAACTCGCAGAGCGGGACGAAGAACGTCCGGATTCTGGTGAACGGCGACGTGCCGCCCACCACCTACCCGCTGCACTCGGCACCGTCCTTGGAGAGCTTTCTCAAGCCCTACCTCGATGCCAGCGGCAAGGTGGCCATCGGGCCGATGGATTGCATCGTCTTCATGGAGTTGACGCACTACGATTCGCAGATCACCGACCAAGGCTACGACCTTCAGGACATGGTGATGCTGGTGACCTTCAAGTCGAAGAACAACAACGGCCACGGTAACAACGCGGACGGTGTGGACTCCAGCAACCCGGGCAATGCGCCGTTCACGGATAGCGATCCGAACGTGGACGACGAGAAGAAGTAATCGCGCGGTCCCCAACGCCCTGATACCATGAAGACCCCGATTCTCGCCCTCGCGGTCGCAATGACCGCCGCGGCGTCCGCACAGCAGGCCGCCGGCAGGAAGCCGATGCGCGATGCCGCGACCCACGACCAGCTCGTCGAACTCGCACGCAAGACCGCCGAAGAGGACAAGGCGAAGGCTCCGGTCTTTCGACCGCTGAACGAGAAGGAACTCGAGCAGCAGAAGAAGAAGGAGAAGGAAACTCGGAGCCTGCTCGGCTCCTCCGATATCCTCTGCTACAACGGCCGCGCCACCTTGGTGCCCAAGCGCGCGGTGATCCACATTCCCAAGAATCTGGCGGACCGGATCGGGATGAAAGAGGGCGTGCAGTTCGCCACCTTTGTGGATTTCCTCGCCGACAACCGGGCATGGATCGTCACCACTCCGGTCACCCGGCGCCAGGCCGAAGGCAAGGAGCCGCTGTCGGAAGCCGTGATCAAGTCCTTCGCGAAGGAGACCCGCATCGTCATAGCCACCTTGGAAAACGGGCCGATTTCGGTCCTTCCCCCGAAAGTCGTCGAAGCTCCCACCGCATCCACACCATGAAAGCCAAAGCATTTCTCCTGATGGCCGCTCTCGCGGCTCCCGCGACGGTGGAGGCGCAATCGGGTAGCGCGTTCACCAACTTCGTCCGCCAGATCCAGTTGCCGCAGCCCCAGGGAACGATCCGCGACGTGTCGGTCGACCCGAACGGCTCGGCCCAATCGCCCCTGGCGATTGATCCGGACGGCGCGCGTTTCGAGCTGTGGACGATCAAGAACACGAATCCTCCGCAGGAGTTCCTCCTCGCCGAGCAGTACGTGGGAACCTACGTCCCGCAGGCGATCGTCACCATCTCAACCGCGGATCCGTACACGGAGCTTCCACGGACCCGGGCTGACCAGCCCTTCACCGTGAATGTCACCATCGCGGGCTTGCTCTCCGATGCGGGCGCTCCGGAGGCGGCGAAGATCGTGGACTTCCAGCACCACGTGCAATCCTACGGTACGAACGGCACGGGGATAGGGATCAACCGGAACCTGGCGACGCTGCTTGGAACGACCGAGATCAACCAGAATTCCGCGCCCGGCGTACCTTTCACCTACTCCTTCACGGTGAACCAGGTGCCTGGAGCGGACCGATCGAAGGTCCGTGGCGAGGAGCGCTTCACGATCATGTCGAAGGAGGATATCCAAGGGCCGGAGTATCAGGTGGACGCCCAGGTTTTGTCCTCCCGCTTCATCCAGATCTGGCCGGTTGCAGACGGATCGATCGCGGGGATCACCGACAACCAGTTGATCCGCTTCGCGCTGCCGAACGTCACGCTCACGGTGAACGAGGCCTATCCCGATTCCGACACCTATGCCCAGGTTTACAAAGGGGCTCCGGCGCTGGGGACGGAAGGGATCGTCGTCCCGGGCTCGTCGAGGGTGATCAAGGATACCGTGCCCCAGAACCTCACGATGGTGCTCGAGGATTACGATGCCGTCTTCGATGAAGGCGGTGACGGCCAGTGGACGATGGAATTGCTGACCTCGACTCCCTTCGGAGTCGACCGGCTCGCCTACGTGACCTTCCATCTGGATCGCACGATCCAGTTCAATGGTTCGGTCACGACCCAGGAGAGCAACTAACCAGGGATAGCCCGCGGGTTGTCGCCCATGCCCGAGGCCATGAACCGGTCGTCCATCACCTCATTTGTCCCCGCCGCCGCTCCCGGAGAGCGGTTTGGCGGGGGCGAGGAGCTTTTCAAGGTCCTGCCTGAGGTTGTCGTTCCGGTAGAGGAGCGAGAAGGTCGCCTCGCGGGTATGGCGGGCCTGGTCCTCGATCTCGCTGTAGGCGAGGAGGAGGAACAGTCCTTTCACCGGCTCGCGGTGGAAGGACAAGCTGCGGGTGGCGAACTGGTCCTTCACGGCCCGGTCCTGCCGGTTCGCGGTGAGCGCGCCGTATTCCGCCGTGAGCGCCTTCTTCAGCTTGTTGAAGCGGGCCTCCATTTCATCCGCGCTGGCCGCGGGGTCGCGGTAGTTGACGGTGACCTCGAAGAGCCGGCCGGAGTGGAAGCGGCCTTCGACCGACTGGGCGGCGGTGCCCGGGAGATTGCCGGTCTTGGGCGAAATGCGGAGGACCCGAAGCGCGGGTTGCTCTCCGGGCAGGGAAATGTTAACGTCCAGGGAATGTCGGGAAGCCCAGTCGATCAACTTCTCCGGAGTGTCGCCCCAGCGCAAGCCGAAAGGCGGGTCCAGCAGGGCCTGTGCATGGAGGGTCGCGGCCCCGAGCCAGAGACCGAGGAGGCATGCTGCGAAGCGCCGGATCAGGTGAAGGAGCACGCGCGCAGGGTCGTGTTTTTCCGCCGCAGCCGCAAGCCCGGACGACGGAACGGATCGGTGCTGGTGGAAGCGACGCTGGCGATGGCGATGCTGACGACGATCGGTCTGATCCTCCTGAAGCTTTCGTTGAACGTGACGGTGCCGCGGCAGTGGACCTTGCAGCAGGCGATCACCGATTCGTATCTCACGTTCGAGAAGGCGTCCGCGCAGCGGCAGTCGTTCGAGGCGGTCACGGGCGGCAGTTCGCTGTGGCCGCAGTATCCTTCGGTGGCGACCACCACGGTGACCTTCGGCAAGCTGCCGGGCGGCACGGCGATCACCGGCACGGTGACCCGGACCCGGATTCCCGACAGCAACAACCTGCCGGCGAAGGGCGGGAGCGGCACGGCGGCGACGAATCCCTCTTCCATGGAGGTGTGGCGTTTGCAGAGCGTGGTCCGCTACACCGTGGGCAAGCGCAGCTACATGAAATCCCGCACCGTGGTCCGTTCGCAATGAAACTCTCTCTCTCCGGTTTCCGTTCCCGGCGCGCCCGCGGCTACACGCTGGTCGAGCTCACGCTCGCGATGGGTGTGGGCATGACCGTCGCGCTCATGCTGATGGCGATTTTCAACCAGCAGCTCGCCTTCCTCAAGATCTTCAGCGCGCAGAGCTTCCTGACCACGGAGGCCCCCGTCATCAACAACTACATGTCGCGGGTGCTCGGGTCGGCGGAGGGCTTCCAGCTTTATTCGAG
>CBFGPU010000267.1:0-5028 GCA_965650715.1 uncultured Haloferula sp.
TCGATTCGAGGATCGAACGCTCGGGCTCGCGGTAGAATTTTCCCAAAGCCTGGGTGTAAGTCTCCACGGCGGAGAGTTCACCGCGCAGGAGGCTGTTCGAGACATCGATGCATTGGTCGAAGGTGGCGGTCATGGGACTGGGGTGTTTGCAGGGATAAACAACAGTTTGCGGGCCGCGGCTTGTGGCGAACTGCCGAAGCCTGAAACAGAGCAAGTTGGAGGTATGGCAGGACGGCCCGGCCCGGGGCGCGCATTGCGGGATGTCCCGGAGCCGGGTCCTCCGCCGTGAAAAATGCACGGCTGTTCAGTGGTGGTCGGGCTCGAGCACCATGTTGATCGTATGGATGAGGCCCTGGCCCCCTCCGTCGATATCCCGTTTGACGATTTCCGCACGGTTCACCCACACCGTGTCGCCATCCCGGTTCAGCACCAGACGGCTGCCTTGGAGCGTGACATATTCCCCGGTGGAGACCGATTGGAGCGGGATGGATCCCGGGACGATGTGATAAGACAGCAGTTGGACCAAGCGGTCCCGGTTCTCCGGCTGGACAAGCTCGTCGAGGTCGCTCTCCGGCATCATGTGGAACGCCGCATCGTTGGGAGCGAGAATCGTGAAGGGGCCGTCCAGCCTCAGGGTTTCCTCCAAGCCGGCCGTTTTCACGAGGCGGGTGAAGGTGGTCAGCGACGGTTCTGCGGCGAGGGCACCTCCAAGGGTCTTGCCGCTGGTCTGACGCGGGATTTCGGGGGCTCCAGCGCTGGCGGGAGCGAAGATGGCTCCGCCGGCAAGGATCGCGGCGAGCGCGAGAATGAAGTTCGTTTTCATGATTCCTCCTTGTGGTTTGACGGTGGAGGCGGAGTGCCTCCATCCCCACGATCCAGCAGCCTGCGTGCGGATCAACCGATCCCGCGACATATTCGCGATCTCCGTTTGCGCGACGGTCGTTGCAGGTCGATGGTGCGGATTCGGCCGGTGGGTCGGTGGGGTCGGTGAACCGCCGCGACTGTTAGTGGGGCTTCCCTTGACCGGAGGCCCGGGCGCTTTACGGTCCGCCATGGGATTTCGCGCGGCGGAAGGATACGCTACCTTGGAATTGTGGCAGGATGTTTTGGACGAGCTTACGGACTTGCCGCCGGCATTCCTCAAGTCGCCCGCGGTTCTGCGGCTTGAATTGCGGGCTTGCGTCGCGCTGGGGGCGTGGCGGCGCGGGGAGACCGCGGCCTTGAGCCTCGGGACCATGGGAGCGCTGGATCGCATGATGGCGGCGGGGTTTCACGCCGCCCAAGGCCGCGAGCTCCTGCGGCAAGGCCGGCGCGAGGAGGCCCTGCGGGTGCTCCGCCGCGCGGTGGAGATGTGGCCTTCCTGCAAGGATGTCGTGTTGAAGGACCCCGAACTCGTGGCCGCGATGCTTTGAGGGTGCGTAGAGTTACGCGGTTGAAACCTTGCATTGTCACTTGCGATCGCGGGGATCCGAGGGAATTTCCTTTCAGGAAAAGTGGCGACTGAGTCTGGGGGGAGTTGGTCGCCCGCTATCCGGAATAACACACCGGCTGGTGTGGAACCCCCGGGGTGGAAACCCCGGGGGTTTTTCCGTTTCAAGGGGGTTGCGGCGTTGCAGGCTGCCGCATGTGCTTGTGCATCGTGCATGGCCGCCGAGCCATTGGAGTCACGGGATAGCTGCCGTTGCAGGGATTGCGCGCCCGGCACATCTCTTGCGAAAGACCCGCCACCATGATCACCAATCTCGAACAACTGTACATCGATCAACTCCGCGACCTCTACAGCGCGGAAACCCAGCTCATCGCCGCCATCCCCGACATGGCGGCCAACGCCTCCGACACCGGTCTGCGCGAGGCTTTCAACCACCACCTCGATGAAACCCGCACCCAGCGGGCACGGCTTCAGGAGATCTTCGGATTCCACGGGGTCGCGCCGGAGGGCGAGGACTGCGATGCGATGCGGGGCCTGGTGAAGGAGGCGACCAAGCATGTCGCGAATACCGAGGCGGGCAGCGTGCGGGATGCCGTCCTGATCGCCTCCGGCAACCGGGTCGAACATTACGAGATCGCCGCCTACGGGGTTGCCCGGGCCTTCGCGGAATGCCTCGGCTATGACGAGGACGTGAAATTGCTCACCAAGTCCATCGAGGAAGAGGCCGCCGCGGACGACACCCTCACCAAGATCGCGTCCGGCGGGATCTTCCGTCATGGCGTGAACGAGGCCGCCGCCCATTGATCACCCGCGTCCCGCAGCAAAGCCGGTTTCGGTTTGCCCGTCTCCGGCTTTGTCTGCATGACAGGAGATGCTCCTCCCATGGATCTCGAATGGGACATCCTCAAGCGCGCCGCCATCGTCCTCGTTCTTTCCGGGGTGCTCGGTTGGGAACGTGAAGCGGCCGGGAAGTCGGCAGGGGTCCGCACCCACATGCTCATGGGACTGGCGGCCACCCTGTTCGTGGCGATCGGGGAGCTGATGATCCAGCGCTTCCACCACGACGACGAACGCTTGCGCTATGATCCGGTCCGCGTGCTGGAGGCCGTGGTCACCGGCGTGAGTTTCCTGGGTGCCGGGACGATCTTCATTTCAAAGGGCAAGGACCGGGTCAACGGCCTGACCACCGCCGCCTCGATCCTGGTGACCGCCGCGGTGGGGATGATGGTGGGCCTGCGCTATTACTTCCTCGCATGCGGGATCACGCTGTTGATCTTCGTCGTGTTGCACGGCCTCGCGTGGCTCAAGGACCGGGTCGAAAAGAAAGGACATTCTTCCGAAACTTGAACTTCAGCCACCAGCGCAGTGTTCCGGAATCCATGCGTGAATACGGCCGCGGTATTGCCGGCGGGCTGATGTTCTCGCTGCCCTTGCTCTACACCATGGAGGTGTGGTGGGCGGGCTTCACCCTCCACCCGGGGCGGATCCTCGGTTACATGGCCTGCACCTTCGTGCTCCTCTTCCTCTACAACCGCTTCGCCGGTCTGCGCCGGGATGCCGACCTGCGCGAGGTGGCCATCGACTCGGTCGAGGAGATGGGCCTGGGGCTCGTGATAGCCACCGCGGTTCTCGGTCTTACCGGCCGTCTCGGGCACGGGATGTCGGTGGCGGAGATCGCGGGCAAGATCGTGATGGAAGGCATGACCGTCGCGATCGGAGTTTCGGTGGGCACCGCACAACTGGGCGGCGAGGGAGCGGAGGACGAGGGCGTGGCGGGAGACGACGGTTGGTCGAGCGGCTATCTTCCCCAGGCCGCCATCGCCCTCTGCGGCGCGGTCCTCTTCGTGGCGAACGTTGCCCCCACCGAGGAGATCGCCGTGATCGCGATGGAGAGCGAGCCGGTCATGCTTCTGCTTCTGGCCGTGGCATCGATGCTGCTCGGGGCGCTGGTCCTCCACTTCGCCGGGGTGCATGGAGCGCAGCGCCATGTGATCCGCGATACGTGGTTGCTGAGCTTCCGAGGCATCCTGACGACCTATGCCGTGGCCCTTGTTGCCGCCGCCGGGTGCATGCACTTTTTCGGCAAGTTCGACGGCCTTCCCTGGCGCATGATGATGGCGCAGTCCGTCGTGGCTGCGGTTCCCGCCGTGCTCGGCGCCTCTGCCGGCCGGCTCCTTCTCCAGATCCGTCCGCCGGGCGCTTGAACCACCATGAATGCGAAATCCAAGGAGCGTCCACCGGCCGGCAAGAACCCTCTGGAGTGGTCTGTCTTCGGCTTCAGCGCGCTCCTCGTGATCGCGGTGGTCGCGGTGCTCACGGGGGAGGCGATCCGCTGGAAGGATTCTCCTCCCCGCCTGCGGGTCGAACTTGGCCAGCCGGAGCGGCAGGAAGGCTTCTGGTGGTTGCCGGTCAAGGTCCGGAACGATGGCGAGGGGCTCGCCGCCGATGTCGAGATCGAGGTGAAGGCGGGGGGCGAGACCGCCGGCTTCACCATCGATTTCGTCCCGCGCGGCACCGAGCGGGAAGGCCGCGTGAGTTTTCCGGAATCCACCGATCCCCGCGATGCCGTTGTCTCGATCCGGGGATACCAGGAACCCTGATTACCGGTCGAAGCGGAAAGGTGCCGCGTAGGGATGCACCCGGCCCGCGAGGTCCGCACGGATGATCTCCGCCGCGATCACGCTGTAGGAGATCCCGTTCCCGCCGAAGCCGAGCGCGAAGTAGCACAGCGGGTGCTTCCGGTAGCTCCCGATGTAGGCGAGCCCGTCCTTCGTCTCTCCAAAGGTCCCCGCCCAGGCAAAAGCGGGCTCCATGTTTGCCGCTGGAAACAGGTCGTGGAACCGCTTCTCCAGCAAGCGGCCCTTGCGCTTCACCAGTCGGTCGCGAGCCGCGGGGTTGCGAAAGGGGATGTCCTCCCCGCCGATGATCGCGCGCCCATCCCCATCACCCCGGAGATAGAAATACGGCCGGGCGGTTTCCCACAGCAAACAGCGCCGCCACCACCCGGGAACCTCCTTCAGCGGCTCCGAGGCAAGCGCGAAGGAACTCCGCAAATCCACCAGCCCCGCGGTATCGAAGAGGCTTTGCGTCTCGTAGCCCATGGCGACGACGATGCGTTTGGCGCTCACCCTGAAGCCGCGCGATGTTTTCAGGACCACACCCGCGGCATCGAAATCCACCGCCTCCACCTTTGTCTTATCGAACACCAGGCCACCGCGGCGGCAGATTTCCGCGAGCATCCCGTGGGCGAGACGATAGGCATCCACTTCCGCGGCCTGGGGGGAGTGGAGGGCGCAGTGATGGGTGAAGCCGAGGTGCCGGCGAACATCCGCGGCCGACCATTCGTTGACCTCGAGCCCGGCCTGACGGCGGGCTGCCGCTTCCGCTTTCAATGCCGGCACATCGCGCGGACGGGAGGCGAGATACACGCTGTCCTTCCGCGTGAA
This sequence comes from uncultured Haloferula sp., assembly GCA_965650715.1. GTDB lineage: Bacteria > Verrucomicrobiota > Verrucomicrobiia > Verrucomicrobiales > Akkermansiaceae > Haloferula. Next base: position 4,876 of record CBFGPU010000267.1, read on the forward strand.
ATTGCAGTCTTCCAAGCCGAGCCGCGCGACCCTTTCTTCCAGAAGATCGATGCTCTCGTAGCAGGCCCGGTAGGCCGTGCGGGCCTCCGCTTCCCCATGCCGGGCGATCAGGTCGACGAGACTGATCGCCTGATCCTCGTGGATGGCGGCCTC
>CBFGPU010000268.1:0-5023 GCA_965650715.1 uncultured Haloferula sp.
GGCGACGGCTTCTTCGGTGCTGATCCTGCGGCCGCGGTGAGTGGGTACGGGTTCGTATGTTTTTACAGGCCGGGCGAGGCGGTGCGGCAGTCTTGTTTTTGGCCCCAAATGCGAAATCATGCGCATTGAGGAAAGGTGTACGAACGGGTTCTTTGTGGGGGGTGAAATTTATTTTTCGCTGTAGGCAAAGGGAATAGGCATGGCCTCGGGAGCGAGATCGCGCGCGAGCTGTATGACATCCTCAAACACGTTTGAGGCGGAAACATACCAGTGTAAGCAGATTGTTACAAGAATCTGGTGTGGTATGATTCCGTGTGTGAGGGGTGCCCAAGCCCATCACCTGTTCGAAAACCCCAAACCCTCCCGCTGGAGGAAATCTCCCCGCGAACCAAGGTCCCTCCGGGCTGTCCGTGGCGAGTGCCCCGCATCGATCCAGCGATCGTTTCCCTCTCCCAAACCCAAGCCCGTGTTCGTGCCTGACCGCTGCCTCCGTGTCGGAGCGAACCTGCATCGTAACATTTCATGAAGCGATCCAACCAAGGTCTCGTCGTCTTTCTCCTCGCCGTGGGGATCACAGCCACCGCGATCAGTTGGTGGAACTCGCGGCAGCCGCGAGCGGCTGAAGGCGCCGGCATCGGCACCGGGAAATCCTTTCCTCCCAAAGCGGAGTCCCCCGCCCTGCCGGTTCCGGCGGGTCCCGTGCTCATGCAAGGCAAGCTTGCGAAGCACGTTCCCGACCGCGAGCTCTTCGGCAGCGCGTGGGGACTCTCTCCGCGTGGCGAACTCGCGGCTTTCGCGGAGTGGGCACGCCAGTATCTCGCCACAACTCCGGAAGCGCGGGGAGCGATGCGGGCCGAGGGCGTGGCACTGGCCAGGGTGCGCCGCGAGGTGATGGCGCAGCTGATCCGGAAGGATCCGCGCGAGGCGATCGCGAACACGCCGCCGGTGATCGTGCGGCAGCAGTTGCCGCAGGCCGTGCAGGATCTGTTGGAGGAGCGTGTCTCGGACCGCGGCGATGTCTATCGGGTGATGGGTATCGCGGGCCCCGACGACAAGAGGGTCATTCCGACGGTCGAGCAGGCGCATGTCGGAAGCCGTGTTTTCCAGGCGCACCGCTACGGCGACCGTGCGCTGACACCCTGGCTGAAGGATGTCTCGCTGCACGGCATCACGCTCGACGGTCATCTGGCGATCCTCGATAGCCCGGTGCGGAAGATGGAGGAGGGCGAGACCGCCGCGGAGACGACCAAGGAATGCGTCGTCACCGGTGGCGTCGCGGTGGTGCCCGAAGATGCGGCCAGCCAGGAGACCCCGCCGGTGGAGGTCACGACCATGCTGGTGGGCAACCACGGTTACGAGATGTGCTGCCCGTTCTGCGCCGAGGATTTCGAGACGCGGATGGAGCGCCTGGAGCGCCAGATGATGTCGGCGCCCAGCTCGGTCCAGGCGATTGCCGGGGATGCCGACCAGCCGCGTTCGCTTTCGTCCAGCGGCGTGGACGGCAGCGCGGACTATCCCGGCAAGCCGCCGCAGTGGCTGACCCAAGGGACGAACAGCATGATTGTCATGCGGGTGGACTTCCCGGACTACCCCTACAACGGATTCTCCGAGCAGTACCTCACCGACCAGGTCAACTCCGTGGGGTGGATGATCAACCGCTTCTCCTACGGCAAGTCGCTGCTCGCTGCCCCGACCATCACGCCCGTGCTGCGGATGCCGCGCAACCGGGGCACCTATGACAACGGCAACTACTGGGGCGACATCCTCAACGACGCGCGCAACGCCGCCTTCGCGCTCGGCTACAATCCGGACAACTTCGCCTGCCGCACGATCGTTCACGACGGCTTCGTCAGCGGCGGGGCCGCGGGCTGGGGTGGCGGCGGTGCGATCTGGTGCAACGGCAACGCTTCGGACCGGCTGCTCCTCCACGAATACGGCCACGTCTTCTGGTTACCCCACGCGAACTCGTGGCAGGCCAACGACGGCAACCCGCTTTCCGGCGGCCGCTGGCACGTGGAGTACGGCGATGACAGCGACCCGATGGGAAATGCCTGGGGGACGAGCGGCTTCAGCGACTACAACGCCTACTACAAGAACCTGCTCGGCTGGCTGCCCGATAGCGCGGTGGTGCCGGTGACGCATTCGGGAACCTACCGGATCAACCAGTTTGACGGCTGGGGCGATTGGACCAAGCCGGTGGTGCTCAAGATCACGCGGGACAACGATCTCGACCTGTGGGTCATGTTCCGCGGCGACGGAGTGCCGCAAGGCAACTACAACACGGGTGCCTACATCGTCGCGGCGAACGGCGAACGTTTCGGGGATTCCCACGTTCTCGACTTCAACAACACCAACGACGGCACCTGGAATGCACCGCTGGCCCAAGGGCAAACCTGGACCGATGCGGCCTCGGGCATCTCCATCACCACCGCGGGCCGGATGATGACGGACTGGCCACACCACATGTATGTGAAGGTGGACTTCGGCCCGAGCTACGTGCACGGCTACCGGGCGCTGGTGAACGGCGGGATCTACGGTTTCCGCAACAAGAGCTTCAACCAGTACCTGACCTCGCCGAACCTGAACAACGGAGCCGAGCCGGTGATCGGTGCCTTCACCGGCGACGTCAACCAGCAGTGGATCGCGCAGCGCAACAGCGACGGGACCTACAGCTTCAAGCGCAACGGCTCGTCCGACCTGTTCATCGACGTGTCGAACAACGGCGGTGGCAACTACAACGAGATCCTCCAGTGGACCTGGAACGACAGCGATGCGCAGCGCTGGGACGTACTCAACTCGTGGGACGGCTACCTCAAGCTGCGGCACAAGGGGACCAACCACCTGCTGACCGCGGACACGGCGGGCGGCAACTACGGCGACGTGATCCAGTACGAGGACTTCTCCGGCGACGAGGAGAAGTGGGAGCCTTACCTGATCGGGTTGAACAACGGCAACTACCGGCTGGTGCCGCGGCATGCGCAGACGCTGGGTCTGGCGCTGCGGGACCGGAGCACCGCCGCGGGCACGCAGATCGAACAGCAATTCTGGGCCGGCGGCGAATGGCAGCGCTGGACGATGCTGAACCTGGGCAGCGGGCAATTCCGGATTCATCCGGAAGGCGAGCCGGAGGTGACGCTGGGTATCCAGGGCGGCAGCACGGCGGAGGGCGCGAAGGCGGTGCTCGAGCCCTATACCGGCGCGAACGCGCAGAAGTTCACCTTCATTTCCACGGGCATGGGCTTCGTGCGGCTCACGCCGGTCCACGCGCCGGCCATGTGTCTCGACGTCTCCGGCAATAGCAGCGCGGCGGGCGCGGACATCCACCAGTGGACCTATCTCGGCGGCAACAACCAGCAATGGCGCTTCATCGACTCCGACCTCTGAAACCCATGAAGGCCCTCATTTCCCTCCTTACCACGGCGGTCGTGCTGACGGCTCCGGTGCAGGCCCAACAGGCGCTGAGCATCGGCCCGAAACACCGCTACCGCTTCGACAACACGAGCGGCGCGTTGACCGCAGGCACGCAGGTTCTCGACTCGATCGGCACGGCGCACGGGACGATCCGCGGCAGCGGTGCCTCGGCGAACGGCAGCGGGGTCCGGCTGGCGGGCGGTTCCTCCGCGAGCGCGGCCTACATCGACCTGCCGAATGCCTCGATGTCGGGTTCGGCGGAGATGTTCCCCGGGCTGGCCGAGGCGAGCTATGAAGTCTGGGTGACGGTGCACAGCAACCAGAACTGGTCGCGCATCCTCGACTTCGGCAACAACGCGATCGACGAGGTCACGGATGTCGGCGGGACCTTCAACGGGTCGGACTATCTTATTGTCACCGCGAACGTCGGCACAGCGAACAACATCCGCTTCGAACGCGGCGGACAGTACCTGACCGGCGGCGGCCTGCAGGACGTCAACGGCGCGACGACGATCGGCACCCGAATGCACCTGGTGGCGACCTACGATGCGGCTTCTTCCGCGTGGAAGCTTTACAAGAACGGCGTGCAGATCGCCTCGGTGCCGACCTTGCTCGGGCCGAGCACGATCGACGACCTGAACGTGTGGCTGGGCCGCTCGAACTGGAGCGCGGACAGCAACGTGGATGCCACCTACGACGAGTTTCGTAGTTACGATTACGCGCTGAACGCGCAGCAGGTGCTGGGCAACTACCAGGCGGGTCCGGACACGATCACCGCGGGCAACCAGGCGCCGGTCTTCACCGCGAATCCCTTCAGCAAGCCCTCCGCGACGCTCGGTGTCGCCTACTCCGGGAGCATCGCGGGCGACGCGAGCGACCCGAATCCCGGCGACACGGTGAGCTTCAGCAAGATCGGCGGTCCGGCGTGGTTGAGCGTGGCTGCGGACGGCACGCTTTCCGGCACGCCGCCCGGCGGAAGTTCGGGGGTGAACACCTTCACGGTGCGGGCCAGCGACCAAGGCGGGTTTTTCGCCGAGGCGACGATGAACATCACGGTGACGAGCACGATGCCCGCGGGTTGGACGACGGCGGACATCGGATCGACGGGGCTGGCGGGCGGTGCCTCGGAGGATAGCGGCACTTACACCGTCATGGGGGCGGGTGCGGATATCAACGGCAGCGCGGACAGCTTCCACTACGCGTGGCAGACGCTGGCGGGCGACGGCGAGATCCGGGCGCGGGTCACCTCGCAATCGAACACGCATGCCCAGGCGAAGGCCGGAGTGATGATCCGGAACGGCAGCGCGACGGGCGCGGTGAACGCGCTGATGGCGGTGACGCCGGGGAGCGGTTTCCAATTCCAGCGGCGGCCCACGGCCTCCGGCAGCACCACCTCAACGGCGGGCCCGGCCTTGAACGCGGTACCGAACAACTGGGTGCGTCTCACCCGCAGCGGCACCTTGATCACGGGCTATGTCTCCGCCAACGGGACGACCTGGACTCAGGTCGGCACCGCGACGATCACGATGCCCGCGAGCGTCTCTATCGGTCTTGCGGTGAGCAGCCACAACAACGCGGTACTGGGCACGGCGACCTTCGACAATGTCTCGAT
>CBFGPU010000269.1:0-5012 GCA_965650715.1 uncultured Haloferula sp.
GGATCTTGGTATGGGCCGTTTTGCCGTTTTTCATTTGGTCCAACCACGATCCTTACGACCGGCTGACCTGGTGGATGGAGGTGCTACCCGTGCCCATCGGCTTCATTGCTCTCGGGATCGCGGCCCGTCGGGGCTGGCGCATGTCCACCTTTGCTCTCGGTTGGATCGGGATCCACATGGTGGTGCTGATCGTGGGCGGGCACTACACCTACGCCAGGGTGCCGCTCGGCGAATGGGCAAGGGAGTGGTTCGGATCCGAACGCAATCATTACGACCGGCTCGGGCACCTGCTGCAGGGAATCGTTCCCGCGATCGTCTGCCGCGAGATCCTGATCCGGAACCGCGTCTTCGCGCGGAGAGGGTGGCTGAATTTCACGGTGATCTCGTTCGTCATGGCCTTCAGCGCGTGTTACGAGCTGATCGAGTGGGCGGCGGCCTTGGTTTCCGCGGAGGCCGCGGAATCTTTCCTCGGTACCCAAGGGGACAACTGGGACACGCAGGTGGACATGTTCCTCGCGGGTGTCGGATGTATGTTTTCGCTGGCGGTCTTGAAGCCGCTGCATGATCGTTCGATCGCGAAATTGGAGGAGTCCGATGGCCGTCGAAATTGAAAGGAAGTTTCTCGTCTCGTCCGACGCTTGGCGGGAGGGGCCGCCCGGCATGGCTATCTGCCAAGGCTATCTCTGCAAGGATCCGGGGCGCAGCGTGCGCGTGCGGATCAAAGGGGAAAAGGGCTTCCTGACGGTGAAGGGCGGAACCAGCGGCATCACGCGGGAGGAATACGAGTATCCGATTCCGGTCGAAGACGCACGCGGCCTCTTGGACATGTGCTTGCCGCCGCTGCTTGAAAAAGTTCGTTACGAACGGTGGCACGCAGGATGTTGCTGGGAGATCGACGAGTTCGGGGGATTGAACTCGGGGTTGATCGTCGCCGAAATTGAATTGCCGGCCGCCGACGCGGAGCTCGCGCTGCCACCATGGGTGGGCAAGGAGGTTTCCGATGATCCGAGATACTACAATCTCTCCCTCGCGGCTCACCCATGGTTCGAGTGGGGGAGGGAATGAGGGTTAGCAGGCCGGAATGTTGAGCGACCGTTCAGAGGCGGCCGTTGAGGAGTGCCACCCTCCAAGAACGGCGTTGCCCTTCCTGATGACGGCCCTGACCCGAACGGAACCTCTCACTTCAACTCCTTCTCCGCGGCTTCCGCGATCTCGGACATCGGCCGGCCCTTGTGGTCGATGGAGTTCTTGTATTTGGACTTCAGCTCCTTCAGCAGGTCCTTGGCTTTGTCCTTCTCGCCCGATTCCCACAGGGTGAGGGCAAGCACGAAGCGCCCGTAGCCGCCGACCTGGCAGCCGTTCAGGTAGTAGCAGTCGCTGAACTTCTCGACGGCCCTTGTCAGGTAGTCGATCCGTTCCTGCCCCTCGCTCATCTGCCCCATATAGAGTGTCGCGCAGCCCGTGCGGTTGGACTTGTCGTATTTGTCCAGCAGCTTTCTCAAGCTGGTTTTGGCCTCCTCGGTCCGCCAGTTCTTGTTGGCCACCTGATAGAGGGATTCGATCTCCTGAAGTTCTTCCGGCTTGTATTCGCTCTTGTCCTCGGCAGCGCGTTTCTTCGCGTTCGCCACGTTCTCCTGACGCAGCTTCTCCAGCTTTTTTTCGGAAGCCTTGTCGGTCTCGAGTTCACTGATGCGCTTTTCCAGTTCGGCCACGCGGGCCTTGAGTGCGGCGGCGTCCTCCTCGGCGTGGAGGGGGAGGGCGGGAATCAAGGCGAGGGCGGCGGCGAGGCCGCGGAGGTTGGCGAGTTTGAGTTTCATGATTGTGGTTGTTCGCGAGGATTCGCTGGGCACCCGGAGCGCGGGAGGGGCAGTGTTCATATCACCCCGGATCGCTCTTAAAGAAAAGCCCCGGGGCGTTTCATCCTAAATGAAAATTCCTGCAATTTTTCCGCGTCATCGACGCGGGACCGCTTGCACGGGCGACAGGGCGGGGGAGAATCTGCCGTAACCCCGTTCTATCCATGAAAAAGCTTCTGTCCGCATTCGCCGCCTGCGCCGCGCTCGTTCTTACCGCCTCCGCCCAAGAAAAGCCGGAGAAGGGATTCGTCTCCCTCTTCGACGGGAAGACCCTCGACGGCTGGAAGGTCGGCGGAAATCCGGAAGCCTTCAAAGTCGAGGACGGGGCGATCGTCGCGAACGGCGATTGCGCCCACCTCTTCTACGCTGGCAAGGAGCACGACGCGAAGTTCAAGGACTTCGAGCTTCGCCTCGACGTGATGACGAAGCCGAACTCGAACGGCGGCGTCTATATCCACACCCTCTACCAGGACAGCGGTTGGCCGTCGAACGGCTACGAGGTTCAGGTCAACAACACCCAGAGCGACTGGAAGAAGTCCGGCGGCCTCTACAACTACGTCGACAACAAGGAACCCTTCAAAGACAACGAGTGGATGAAGTACGAGATCATTGTCAAAAAGGGCAAGATCAACGTGACGGTCAACGGCAAGAAACTGGTCAAGGACTTCGAGCCGGAGGAAGGCAAGAGCAAGCTGCAGAAGGATGGCGGCACCTTCGCCTTCCAGGCCCACGACAAGGGTAGCACGACGCTCTACAAGAACATCCGCGTCAAGCCGCTCGACTGACGGCCGCTCCCGACTAGCCATCTTCAGGGTCGCCCGGCATCTCCGGCGCGGCCCTTTTGTTTGCCAATCAACGCGCGTAACTGAGTTCCGTCGCGGTGAGTTTCATGTCGTCCGAAAGAGTCCGCTTCGGCTCGAGTCCGTGGCTTTGCAAAACCCCGTGGTAGGACATGACCGCCTCCTCCGGGGAGAGATCGCCATCGGTGATCCGCCGCAGGTGCCGGATGAACTCCACCGGGTGCTCCGCGTCCTTGATCTTGCGCCCGAAGAGCGCGACCCGCGCGCCATGCTTCTGCGCCTCCGCCAGCAGCTTGAAGGCATCGTAGGTCGTGCCTGCACTCCCACCCAGAATCCCCACGATCAGATTCCCGGGATCATAGGCGGCCAGATCTTCCATCGCTTCCGGCGAAAGGAAGGGGATCTTGAGGAACACCGGCCAGTTTCCAACCGAGACGCCCGCCAAGGTCCGGCAGATCTGGTCGTTGATGAAGTGCGGCAGGTCCGCGGCCGACACGCGGCCCTCGAGATTCGGTGCGAATACTTCGAGGAAGTAGTGGAAACCGCGACGCTGTGCTTCCGTCCGGAAACCTTTGAAGGCGGCGAGGCTTTCCCGGTCCGCCTCGAGGTCGTTGTTGAAGGTGATCGAATACAGCCCCAGATCCACGGCGGGTAGCGCGCCCCCGCCGGGAAACATCGTGCCATACATCGCTTCTTCCAGATGGCAGCTTGAGAAGGGACGCGAGGCTGCCTCCCGATAGCTGGCGCCCCTTCCGCACCAGATGTCCGTGGTGTCGTTCGCGCGGATCGCCGGCGTCACCTCGCTGTCCTTGAAGATCCCTTCGCGATGGCCGAGTTGACTCATCTGCGAGACCGAGGCGAGCAGGATATCGATCACGCCATCCGCCACCACCTCGCGGATGTCCTGCCGGAACTCGGGCATCGACTTCCAACGTTTCGGCCCCGCCGGAAAAGGCGTGCCCGGAGACGGGACGCCCCAGGCCATGTCCGCGTCCTTCGCATCGGCCAGAATGAAGGCCCGCGGATCGGCTCCGCGGCGGATCGCATCCAGCTTCTCCAACAGTCGTGCTTTCATCTCATCATTCCCATTTCGTTACCGCGGCCCACAGGGCAGGGGAGAAGTGTTGCCGGTGGGCCAACGCGGTCCTTCTGTCGGGGATTCCCGCCCTACCGCCAAGCTTCATCGCGATGCGGGACGCCACCCAGGCACCGAACTCCATCCGCAACTCCAAGGGCCAGCCGTTCAACAAGCCCACGCCATACCCGCCATGGAAAGCATCGCCACAGCCGTTCGTGTCCAGCGTTACGACGGGGAAGATCGGTTGGTGAATCACACCGCCGGCCGTCATCGCCCAGCTTCCCCGCTCGCCATCGGTCACCACCATCTGCCCCTCGCCGAGCAATGTCATTCCTTGCAGAACCTCTTCAGGCGAGTGCTTGCCCGTGGCCGCACGGGCGGTGTGCAACGGCAGGATCACATCGGTCGCCAGCCCGATGCATTCGTGCAGGAAGTCGGTGTCGCCATGCTCGAGGTCGATGATGCTGCGGCAACCGGTGCCTTGCGCGGCGCGGAGCATGGCCAAGGCACCGGCCGGGTCATAGCCGTCCACGAAGATCAAGCGCGCCCGGGCAATGGCCTCGCGGGGCACATCGCCCTCGCGCAGCCAGCCGTAGTTCCTGAGACTATAGCAGATCGTCCGCTCGCCGCTGGTCCGGTCGATCTGCACCACGGAAATGCCCGCCCTTTCTCCCGCTGATTCGATCAGGAAGTCCTCGGAAATGCCCGCCTCCCGCAACTGGACCCGCGAGAGCTGGCTGATCGAGTCGCTTCCCAAGCGCGCCACGAACGCGCTGCGGTGCCCGAATGCCGCGGTCACGCAGGCCGCCGTGGATGCCGGCCCGCCGCCCTGCACCTCGAGCTCATCGGTCGCGTATTTCCCGCCCGGCACGACTTCGTCGGGCGGACGGGCAAGGACATCCACCACGTTGATTCCGGCGGCGATTACTTCGAGCGGTACCTCCGGCATGGCGCTCATACGGACCGGACCTCTCAATTATTCGAGCGCGCGAAGGAATCCTTCCCTTCAGGGGTTCTTCGCAGCTTCCCGGATCCACGCGAGGTTGAACCGGTAGTGCAGGGCGCTGGAGAGCAGATGGATCGTACCGTCGGGCGATTGCGTGGACGCCAGATAGCCGGCGTGCTCCGCATTGTCGGGGCTTGCGATGAATCGTCTCGTCCAGGCACCGCCGTCGAACTCGCCCGCCCCCGGCGTGACCAGCTTCCGCACGGGCCATGTCTTTCCTTCATCTTCGGAGATGGCCGCAAACATCCCGTGGCCGGTAAAAGTCGTGCCGT
>CBFGPU010000270.1:0-5000 GCA_965650715.1 uncultured Haloferula sp.
TCCCGGCCGCATTGCGGACCAGGACGCGAGTCTCGAGCCGCTTCTTCGTGGCGGTATTGCCGCGCTCGGTCTCGAGATCGAAATGCTTCACCCACAGCATGCCCGCCGGGAAGCTCCAGTTGCCTTCGGCCGCGAAGACCACGCTGTCCGTCGTCCCCGGAATGGCGAACCACCGCTTCTTGATCGCGTGATCCGACCAGAACGGCACGTTCGGCTCGTACGCGATTACCCCCGGATTCGGCGCCAGTGTCGCCAGATCGGCGAAGATTCCGGTGGCGGACAGCGTCGCCGGGAAGCCCGACCCGCTCGCGTCCTGCTGCACCAGCCGCTTGATCTTCCCTTCCGTGTAGTCGGCTAAAAGCACGTCGCCGTTCGATGGATCGGTACCGATCCCCGCAATCCCCGCATCTCCCGTAAGCCGCACCACCGTGGCCGGGGCTCCTTCGTTCCGACGCAGCGACCAGATGTTCCCGCTGCGGAAGTCGGCGAAGATATACGAGCCGGTCAGCGCCGGGATCCGCGTCCCGTGATACACCACCCCACCCGTCACCGAATTCCCGCTGAAGTTCGCCGGTGCCGAGCCGCCCGAATGCGGATAGTCCCACACCGGATTCACATGGGTGAACCCGGCGGGCGGCGCGGTGATGTAGGTCGATGGCGTGTTCGGCGTCTGCTGGAAGCCCTCCCGGAAAGCCCAGCCGTGGTTCTCGCCTTTTTTCACCAGCGCGACCTCTTCCCACGTGTACTGCCCCACGTCGCCCACCCACAAATCTCCCGTCTCCGAATCGAAGGACATCCGCCACGGACTCCGGAAGCCCACCGCCCAGAACTCGGTCCTCACTTTCGTGAGATCCGGGATCGCGCTGCCGTTGAAAGTCCCGTTCCAGCCCGATGCCGCGCGGAAGGGGTTGTCCGCCGGAATCGAAAACCTCGCCACGTTGTTGTCCGTCGGAATCGCCGCGTGCGCGTTCGGCTCGATCCCCGACTCCTTGTCCACGTCGATCCGTAGCACCGCGGAGAAAAGATCCTTGTCGATCCGCTGCGAATTCAGGCGCTGGTTCATCTGGTCGCCCTCGTCACCCATCGAGATGTAGAGGAAACCGTCCGGCCCGAAGTGGATGTCGCCCGCGTTGTGGTTGAAGACCTCGTCCTGCTGGTTGATCAGGATCAACTCGCTCGAACTCTGCGCGACCGGATCAACCAGGATCGGATCGCCGTTGCCGTCCTTGTTCAGCGTGAAGCGCGAGACGCGGTCGAAGTAGGGCGACCCCGGCGCGGTGTAGAAGACGTAGAGATACCCGTTTTCCGCGAAATCCGGGTGCAAAGCGAAGCTCATCAAGCCGAGCTCGCCCTCGTTCGTGTCGTCGTAGGAAACCTTCGCCGTGATATCCAGCAGCACCTTCCGCTCGGGCACCGCCGCGTGGATATCCGGCACGTAGCTGATCCGCCCGCGCCGCTCGCCGATGAAGATCCGGTCCGTCTCGCCCGGCGCATGGCGGATACACAGAGCGTCCTCGAAGGTCAGCCCGGGGAATGCATCCACGGCGGCGATCGCAACCGGCGGCGGTTGAGCGGGCATCGCGAGCGTCGGCGCGGGCAGTCGCGTGCCGGACTCGATATTGACCGTGACCACCGCGGGCGCGGAGACGTTCCCGAAGACATCCCGCACCGTGTAGGAAAACGCGTCGGCGCTCCCCGGACCACCATGCACATAGTAGATTTTCCCGTCGGGTCGTACCGTAGCGCTCCCCGCAGAGGCGGGAGCGACGATCTCCACGCTTGCCGGATCGATGACCGGGCTCGTGTCGTTCGCCACCACCTCCAGCGCGACCGCTCCGCCGGGATGAAGCGTCACCGAGTCCGCCACCGCAACCGGTGGATCGAAGCCCGCCCCTTCCGGCCCGGCCCCTGCCAGCGCACCAATCGCCGCTTGCGATAGCGGCTGGTCGTAGAGACGCACCGCATGGAAGCTCGCATTCGCCGTCGCGTCGGCCGTGAAGTGCGAGCGGCCGAGGATGAATTCGGTCTGCGGCAGTCCCGCCAGGGTCGCGATGGTGCGCCCGCCGGTATCGAAGCCGGCCACCGCCACGCCATCGCGATACCAATCGATGCGCCCGCCGTTCACCGTGCTCCACACCACCACGTAGTGATGCAGCGAATCCGCCGCCGTGCTGAGATTCGCGGTGTAGTTCGCCAGCGGCTTCAGGCCGATGTAGGGTTGGTTGCCGTTCGTGCCGGTACTAAAGGCAAGGCGCAGGATGTTGTCCGCCGGATTGTCCGTACCGGGTCCGATCTCGAAGACCCGCCCGTAGTTCTGGAAAGTGTGCGGCGTTGCCCAGATCTCCAGCGTCACCTCGGAAAGCCCGTCGAAGACTGCGTCCGGAATGCGGATGTAGTCGGCCTGCGTCCGCGTCCCGCCATCCAGGCGGACCGCGCCGCCCGTAAAGCTGTAGCCGCCACCATCCGCCAAAACCACAACCTCGGCGTCATGGTTTCCGATGCTGTCCTCCAGCACCGTCCCCGAGCTTTCGTTGCAACGCCATTCATGGATCAGCCCCCCGTGCACGGGCCCGGCGAGAGCGAAAACCAGCGTCAACACGGGCAACTTCATGACCGATCAAATAAGCATCAACGCTCCTCGATCAAAAGGCGGAAGAAGCGGGCGGGATCCGCAGAAGGCCCGGAGATCGACTGCTCGCCGGCAGGCAGCGAAACCCCGTCGTTGCCCGGGACATCCCACAGGGACCAATCCAGGAGATTCGCGGAGGATTGCACCCGGACCGAGCGGTTGGCCGGCACATCGAAGCCGATCGTAACCTCCCCGCCTGTCCGTGTCAGCGCGGGGCGCAGGAAGCTCGATCCATTCAACGGCGAAGTGCCCGCGAGAAACTCCTCATGGTTCGATACGCCGTCGCCATCGGCATCGACCGCGGCCTCCCCTTCCGGCGAATCCGCCGAGCCGAACGTTGCCAGCCGCCATTCCGCGTAGGTCTGGTTGTCCGGCAAGGTTCCGTTGATCCAATTCGTCAACAAATCCACGCTCACGTGGTCGATCTCGTTGCTGCCCAGCGGCGGCATCTTCGCGAAGCCGTTCGTGACCGCCACCCGGTTGAGCACGATCGAGTGCAGGGTGTCCCCCGGCACCACCAGCTTGTTCGCGGGATTGCCGTTATTCGAGTTTGCCTCGCCGTTCACCAGGCCGGTCTGTTCCAGCGTCAGCTGATGGCGCCCGTCCCAAGCCGTCGGCGCGGTGCCTTCCGCACCCGCATGGCAGTAGGAACAGTTCACCGCCAGGTAGGATCTCACCCGCGCTTCCAGCGGATAGTCGTTCTCGTCCGGACGCAGATGCCGCGGCAGCAGGTTGGTCGAATCCGGCAGGTTCGTGAGGTAACCCGCGCCCGAGAGCTGGTCGATCTGGTTCCCCGTGAAGCCGTTGATGTCGCGCGAAAGGTTGAGCTGCCGCGTGTTGAAGGACAGCGCGTGTCCCGCCTGCGGCGAGTGGCAGGTCATGCACTGCGCCCGGCTCGGGATCCGCCACTGCTGGAAGTACTGCTGGCCCTCAACTGTCAGAGTCACCGGGAAATCCTCGCCGCCATCCTCCGCCAAGGTCGCTTCCGTCTGCGCCTCGTTCCAACGATAGCTCACGCCATACATGCCGGTGGAGTTCTTCACCAGGACGCGCGTCTCGATCCGCTTCTTCGGCGAGGCCGGGTTGCCGCGTTCCGACTCGAGGTCGAAGTGCTTCACCCAGATCTGCCCTTCCGGGAAAGTCCAGTTGCCGTCGCGCGACCAGGTCATCCGCTTCTCCGGATCGGGAATCGTGAACCAGCGGCGCTTCACCGCATGGTCGCTCCAGAAGGTCAGGTTCGGTTCGTAGGGCAGCACCCCGGGTGCGGGCGAAAGGTCGGTCAGATCCGCGAACAGTCCCGTCTCGCTCAGCTTCGTCGGGAAGGTCCCGTCCGGCGTTGTCGAAACGATCCGCATGATCCGCCCGCCGAAGTAATCCGAAACCAGCACGTCGCCGTTGGAGGGATCGGTGCCGAAATTCGAGAGGTAGGCCTGCCCGCCGATCCGTTCCACCGTGACCGCTCCCCCGGGCGCGTCGCCTTCCCGGCCAAGCGCCCAGATGTGGCCGGACACCTGGTCGCCGAAGATGTATTTCCCGTAGAGCGACGGAATCCGCGAGCCACGGTAAACCACGCCGCCGATCACCGAGTTCCCCTTGTAGTTCGAGTCCCCCGCCATGCCGGTGTGGACGTACTCGTAGATGGGATCGATCGAGCTGAAGCCCTCCGGCCTCGTTGGCGGCACCGGATTCGTGAAGGCCGTGTCGTGCATCCCCTCGCGGTAAACCCAGCCGTAGTTGCCCCCCTTCTGAAGGATGTCCACTTCTTCATACATCCCCTGCCCCACGTCGCCGAGCCAGAGTTCGCCGGTCAGGGCGTCGAAGGAGAAGCGCCACGGGCTGCGCAATCCCGTGGCCCAGAATTCCGTGCGCACCGCGGCGGGATTCACCGCCAGCCCGTTGAAGGTGGTCGCCCCGATGAAAGGATTGTCCGCGGGGATCGAGTAGCGCGCCACGCCGTTGTCGGTCGGCACGGAAACATGCGGGTTCGGCTCGATGCCGGACGCCTTGTCCACGTCGATCCGCAGCATCGCCGAGAAGATGTTCTTATCGATGTCCTGGCTGTTCACGTACTTGTCGTTCGCGTTCGCCTCGTCGCCCACCGAGTAATAGAGGAAGCCGTCCGCCCCGAAATGCAGGTCGCCGCCGTTGTGGTTGTCTTCGCGGTCCGCCTGTTCGATCAGGATCAGTTCGGAGGCTGGATCGGCCACGGGATTCGATTGCCCGATCTGGTCCGGCGGCATCGTGAAGCGCGAGAGCCGCTGGAACCAGCCGGTCGAACCCGCCTTCACCACCGAGTAAGTGACGTAGAAGTAGCCGTTCTGCGCATACTGCGGATGGAAGGCGAGGCCGAGCAAGCCGCACTCGCCATCGG
>CBFGPU010000271.1:0-5000 GCA_965650715.1 uncultured Haloferula sp.
CGGTCTTCCGCCGATGCTCGCCGAGCGCCTCGCCGACGGCCGATGATCGATGTCGTCGCAGGCCTGATCCTGGATGAGTCGGGCCGTCTGCTCGCCTGCAGGAGACCGGAGGGCAAGCACCTTGGGGGAAAGTGGGAGTTTCCCGGGGGCAAGCTGGAGGAAGGGGAAGATTCTGCGGCCGCGCTGGTGCGGGAGTTGGAAGAGGAATTGGGCATCATCGTGGTCGCGGGCGAGGCGCTGACACCGGTGGTGTGGGATTACGGCCGCGGCCCGATCCGGCTGCATCCGATCGTCTGTCGGATTGCAGGGGGTGAATTGCACCCGCACGAGCACTCGGAGATCCGCTGGTGTATGCGGGAGGAATTGGAAGGGCTCGACTGGGCGGCGGCGGACGTGCCGGTGCTGGAGGAGTGGCTCCAGAGTCCCCGATAGTTACGTATTGGCCGCCGACCGCATCCGGTCCATCTTCCCGCCGTGCTCCCCGCGCTGACCGGTTTCGATCCTACCGCCTTGGAGGCCTATTTGGCTGCCGAGGGCCAGCCTGCATTCCGTGCCGGGCAGATCCTCGATTGGATTTGGAAGAAGAAAGCGGCTTCGGTGGATGCGATGAGCAATTTGCCGGCGGCCTTGCGCGAGAAGCTTGCCGCGTCGTTCCGCCTGCACGCGCTGGAGCATTCGAAGACGCAGGGGAGCGGGGACACGACGCGGAAGTTCCTCTTCAAGCTCCACGACGGGCGCTATGTGGAGAGCGTGCTGATCCCGGCGAATCCGGCGCTCTACGGCGAGCGTTCGGACCGGCGCACGCTTTGTGTTTCCTCGCAGGTGGGGTGCGCTTATGGATGCAAATTCTGCGCCTCGGGCCTCGCTGGATTCAGCCGGAATTTGGAGGCGGCGGAGATTGCCGGGCAGGTGCTGATGGCGGAGCGGCTTTCCGGCGAGCGGGTGGACAACCTGGTCTTCATGGGCATGGGCGAGCCCCTGGCGAATCTCGACAACCTGCTCGCCGCGATTTCGATCATTACCTCGCCGTGGGGACTCCATCTCGGCGCGCGGCACCTGACGATTTCGACTTCGGGATTGGTGCCGCAGATCCGGCAGCTTGCCGAGCATCCGCAGCAGATCCGCCTGGCGATCTCGTTGCACGGCGCGACGGACGAGGTCCGCGGGCAGATCATGCCGGTGAACAAGAAGTGGGGCACGGCCGAACTCTTCGATGCGCTCGACTACTGGAATTCTCGTAAGAAGCAGCACCTGACGCTGGAGTACATCCTGATCGAAGGGGTGAACGACCATCTCGAGCAGGCGCGCATCCTTGCCAATCACGCGCGGCGATTGAAGGCGAAGGTGAACCTGATTCCTTACAACACGGTGGAGGGACTGGATTGGAAGCGGCCTTCGGAAGATCAATGTCGGGCTTTCCGGGATATTCTCAAGAACGCCGGGGTGTCGGCCACGCTGCGCTTGGAGAAGGGGCACGATATTGACGCGGCGTGCGGGCAGCTCCGGCTGAAGCAGGAGACGGAGGAGGGGATTATTGAAGCGCCGGTGAGGCGGAGGTAGGCAGAACCGTTTGTCTTACAGTCCTCTGAACTCCGTCGCCAGCTTCTTGGCGGTGGCCACCGTGTTGCGGTGGATCTTCGCGGTGAAATCCGTCTGGCGGTTGTAGCCCCCGCCGTAGAGCACGGCCACCGGCACGCGGTTGCGGATGAAGGCACGCAGCAGCACGTCATCGCGCTTCTGGAGGTCCTTCACGGAAAGATGCATCTGGCCGAAGCGGTCGTTGCGATGATTGTCCGCGCCCGCGATCCAGATCACGAGGTCCGGCGCGAAGGTATCGAGGGCGGCGGCGAGCGTGCTGAAGAGCTGCTTGAGATACATCTCGCCCTCCACGTAGCGCACGGTTTCCACGTCCATCGAGCCGGCGATCTTCTGGGTCGGGTAGTTCCGGCCGACGTGGATCGAGTAGGTGAAAACGCGCGGATCGTCGCCGAGGATGGCTGCGGTGCCGTTCCCCTGATGCGCATCCGTATCCACGACCATCACCTTGATGCCCGGTTGCTTGGTTTGGAGGTCGCGGATGGCGATCGCGACGTCGTTGAAAACGCAGTAGCCTTCGCCGTGTTCGCGGAAGGCGTGATGGGTGCCGCCCGCAAGGCAGACCGCGACTCCCTCCGCCAGCGCCGCGTGGCAGGTCTGGCGGGTGGCTTCCACCTCGGTCGCGCTGCGCTGGTAGAGCTGGGGCGTGACGGGCAGTCCGAGCTGGACCTGCTCCTTGCGGTCGAGCAGACCGGAATAAATGCGCTCGATGTACGCGGTATCATGCACGGCTTTCAGCAAGTGGCTGTCCGCCACCTTCACCTCCACGATTTCCTCGGGCCGAAGGACCCCGCCTTCCAGGAGCATGTCCTTGGAAATACGGAACTTCTCCATTGGAAAAGGATGGCCCGAGGGAAGTTTGAGTTCCAGATCTGCCGAGTAGAAGCAGCGCATCGCGACCCCCACCGAACCATAGGGCGGGCACCTTGCCCAATGGTTTTTCCCTGTGGCATCACCCCCTTGCGTTTTTGACACCCTCCGCCGCGGCTGCTAGGGCCTGAGGGAATCCATGGCAAACCCGACCAAACCCGATTGGGAAGCGCTCGCCGCGCGACCCGAATTCGCCGAGCTGATCGCGGCGAAGAAGCGTTTCATCATCCCCTGCTGCGTCTTCTTCCTCCTGTTTTACGGGGCGCTTCTCTACATGGTCGGCTGGCACCCGGAACTGATGAAGAAACCGCTGATCGGAAAGATCAACGGTGCTTACCTCTTCGCGCTCGCCCAGTTCGTCATGGCCTGGGGCATGGCCTGGATTTACATGCGGAAGGCGGCCCAACTGGACCGCATGGCGGCGTTTGTCATCCGCGACGAAAAACACTGATCCTGCCGTTGCCATGACCATCGCCATGTTCCTCGCCTTCGTGGTCGCCACGCTGGGCATCACCGTCTGGAGCGCCCGGAAGAACACCGGATCCAGCGCCTACTTCGCCGCCGGCCGCTCGATCAAGGGCTGGCAGAACGGGCTGGCCGTCGCGGGCGACTACATGTCGGCCGCGTCGTTCCTGGGAATCTCCGGGATGATCGCCTTCTTCGGCTACGACGGTTTCATGTACTCCGTCGGCTTCCTGGTGGCCTACCTCACGGTGCTCTTCATCGTGGCGGAGCCGCTGCGGAATGCGGGCAAGTACACGATGGCCGACTTGCTGGCCTACCGTCTGAGGGCGCGGCCCGTGCGCGCGGCCGCCTCGCTCAGCACGCTGACCGTGTCCACCTTCTACATGGTGGCGCAGATGATCGGGGCGGGCGTACTGGTGAGCACGCTCCTGAAGGACTACGAATGGATCACTCCGAACTCGGCCATCGCCGGTGTGGGCGTGCTGATGATCGTGTATGTGGTCTTCGGAGGCATGCACGGCACGACCTGGGTGCAGATCATCAAGGCGATCCTGCTGATGAGCGCGACCTTCGTGCTGAGTTTCCTGGTGATGAAGCAGTTCGACTTCAGCTTTACGAAGTTCTTCGATGCCATCGCGCACCTCACCTATACCGATGCGAAGGGGAACGAGGTCACACGGAATTTCCTCGATCCCGGCTGGAAATTCGGTGCCGAAGCGACCGCCAAGTCCGGCGGATGGGGCCCGCTCGATCTCTTCTCGCTGGGGCTCGCGCTCGTGCTGGGCACCGCTGGGTTGCCGCACGTGCTGGTGCGCTTTTACACCGTGCCGGATGCGAAGACCGCGCGCGTGTCGGTGGTTTGGGCGATGGTGATCATCGGGGTCTTCTACATCCTCACCACCTTCCTCGGCTTCGGCGCGGCGACCTTGCTCAAGCCGCACAACATCGCGAACGAAAACATGGCGGCACCCGAGCTGTCCCACTTCCTCGGCGGCGATGTCTTCTTCGCTTTCATTTCGGCGGTGGCCTTCGCGACCATCCTGGCCGTGGTGGCGGGGCTCACGATCAGCGCGAGCACTTCCTTCGCCCACGACTTCTACACGAACGTGATCAATCACGGGAAGGAAGTGGCCCCTCACAAGGAGGTGCGCATCGCGCGGATTGCGGCCTTCTTCGTCGGGGCCATTTCGATCATCCTGGCGATCGTCTTCCAGAACATCAACGTGGCCTTCCTGGTCGGCCTCGCGTTCGCGGTGGCTGCGTCGGCGAACCTGCCGGTGATCGTGCTTTCGGTTTTCTGGAAGCGCTTCAACACCGCCGGTGCTGTCACCGGATTGCTGGTCGGTTTGGCGAGTAGCATCATCTTGATCCTCCTCAGTCCGAGCGTCATGGGAATCGACGGCCCGGAAGTGGCGGCCGCGAAGCGCCGTTTGATCCAGTCCCCCGCGCTTTTCCCGCTGACGAATCCGGGCATCGTGAGCATTCCGCTCGGCTTCCTTGCGGCGATTTTCGGCACGCTCTTCAGCAAGCGTGAGGCGGAGTCAGAAGCGAGGTTCGCGGAGTTCAGCGTGCGCGCGCATACGGGTCTCGGTGCGGAGAAGGCGGTGGATCATTGACTGGCACTTCTATCGAGTATGCCCCGAATGGGCGCGAGCCAAGCCTTGTGCGCACAGTTCCGCTTTATCGAATCTTCCTGCTGCGTTTCTCGTGATGATCAAACGTCAGACCATCTCGCTAGCTTTGAGAGCGCGGCAACCCAGAGCGGCATGAGGAGCCACATCCAACCGCCGATTCGGATCAACCGTTCCGACCTCGGCGTATCGATGTTCGGAAAGAGGGGGTCCAAGCGGTTAACAAAGCTGAAAATATCACGCTTCCAGATGTAGGCGAGCGGGAACAAGTAAGCGCCGAAGCAGCGGATGGCGGGACCAAGCCCGCCTCGGTCGAAAGCCAGTGCGACCCACACCGCGACCACCGCCAAGGCGACGGCCAATTCCCGCCGCGAAGCTCCGGACCTGGCGTAGTCTCCTTGATGATCGAAGCTCCACTCGGCGTCGGTCTCTTTGTTC
>CBFGPU010000272.1:0-4992 GCA_965650715.1 uncultured Haloferula sp.
CGGCGGGGCTCGATCCGATCTCGGCCGCCGGGTTCGACGAGCTGGTGGCCTACCGCCTGCTGGTGCAGGAGAGCGTGGCGGACCTCGTCACGGAGAAGCTCAAGCGCCGCCTGCAAGTGCTGCGCGTGGGCGATCCGCTCGACAAGAACACCGATGTCGGCGCGATCAACTCCGCCGAACAACTGGCGAAGATCAAGGAGATGGTGGCCGGCGGCGTGAAGGAAGGCGCGGAGCTGCACCAGCCCGCCTGCAAGCTGCCCGCGAAGGGATTCTACTTCGCGCCCTCGCTTTTCACGAATGTCTCGCAGAGCCACCGCATCGCGCGCGAGGAAATCTTCGGGCCGGTGCTTTCGGTTCTCACTTTCCGCACACCGGAGGAAGCGGTCGAGAAGGCGAACAACACGCCCTTCGGCCTCAGCGCGGGGGTGTGGACCGACAAGGGCAGCCGCATCCTGAAGATGGCGAACGAACTGAAGGCCGGCGTGGTGTGGGCGAATACCTATAACAAGTTCGATCCGAGTTCGCCCTTCGGCGGCTACAAGGAATCCGGCTTCGGGCGGGAAGGCGGACGCCAGGGGTTGCTCGAGTATTCCACCCTCCAATGAACAGGCACCACGAATCACACGAATCGAACGAATCCTGATGCCTTGAAGAGCCAACCATTCGTCGGGTTCGTCCGATTCGTGGTGCCATCATTTTCCCCATGAACCTCAAGATCACCAAGACCCCGAAGTGCTACGTCGGGGGTGCCTTCATCCGTTCGGAATCCGGGCGGGTCTTTGAGTTGAAGGACGCCGGTGGCGCCTTCTTCGCGAACGTGCCGCGCTGCACGAAGAAAGACCTGCGCAATGCGGTCGAGGCGGCGGCCAAGGCGGGCGCGGGCTGGGCGAAGCGGACTCCCTACAACCGCGCGCAGATCGTCTATCGCCTCGCCGAAATGCTCGAAGCCCGCTCCGCCGAGATGGCGGAAGCCTTGACCCTCGGTGGAACGTCGGGAGTCGAGGCCGCGAGGGAAGTGGCCGCCACCGTGGCCCGGATCGTCCACTTCGCCGGTTGGGCGGACAAGTATGAGCAGGTGCTCGGGAGCGTGAACCCTGTGGCCTCGCCACACTTCAACTTCACGGTCACGGAGCCGGTCGGAATCGTGGGCGTGCTCGCTCCCGAGGAAGCTCCTTTACTCGCTCTGATGACCTTGGTTCTCCCGGTCATCACCGCGGGCAACCCGGTGATCGCTTTGGCCTCGCGCAAGGCCCCTTACCCCTCCATCCTGTTAGGAGAAATGCTTGCCACCAGCGATCTGCCGGGCGGGGTGGTGAACCTGCTCAGCGGCGACCGCAAGGAGATGCTCTCCACCTTCGCCACCCACGAGCACATCCGGGCCTTATCTGCTGTCGCGGAAGGCGAGGAAGCCGTCGCCCTGCAGCGCGGCGGTGCGGAGAGCGTGAAGCGCGTCAAGCTGCATAGCCCGAAGACCGACTGGTTCTCGGACTACCACGACTCACCTTACGCGATCCGCGACTTCACCGAAGCCAAGACGGTGTGGCATCCCATGGGATCCTGAATTTTCCTATCTCCAAAATGGAACTGCTTTTCATCGGCACAAACGGCCGGGTGTCGGCGATCAATCCGTCAACCGGCTCGATCGTGTGGAGCACCGAATTGGACGAAGGTTCATTTCTCACAAGCACGGGCGGGCAGGACGTCTCCGTGTTGGTTCATCAGGGCACGGTCTATGCAGGCTGCTACGGCCACCTCTTCGGACTGGATGCCGCGTCAGGAAATGTCCTCTGGCATAACGAGCTGAAAGGCCAAGGTCATAACGACATCTCGCTTACGATGGATGGCGTGTCAGTGCAGTTCATCCAGAAGGTGGTCCGCAGACAGAATTGACCCCTCCGGGAGCAAAAAATCCCGGCCGGGAGCCATGCTCGCCGACCGGGACAGGAACCAACGGGTGAGACGTCAGGCGGGCTTACTCCACCTCTTCCACGCGGAAGAATTCACGCGGGGTCGTGACGGGATCGATATTGATTCGGACACCGATCTGGCCGGCCACGCCGGGCTGTTCGGATTGAATCGCCCAGTCGTTGTTCAGGGTCGTCGAGCTGGTCACGTTGTAGAGGCTGGTTTCCCCGGCGTTCCACACCAGATCGAGCACGCGCTGGGTGCCCACCGTGTGCACCACCGACTTCACCAGACCGAAGGAAGGCAGCGCCGAGAAGTCGCCGTAGGCCATCTGCCAGTCGATGATGTCGTTGTTCTGGACATTGCCACCGGTGCGACCTGTGAAGCCGACCCAAGCCTTGCCCGAGCCATCCACGGCGCCGATGCCCGCCAGGTCCACTTCCACGTTCTGCAACACGGCGATCCCGTCGAGATAGACATCCACATGGCCCGGCGTGCCGGGGACATAGACGACGCGGACCTGGTAGGGAGCCGCGCCGGCGGCGGTGCCAAGAGTGTAGGGAATGGACTGATCGCCTTCGACAGCGGGATCGTCCGGAATTCCGGTAAGCACGATACCCGGCGTGTCATAGGCCGAGGTCGTCGCGAGCACGGTGGTTCCGGCGAGCACTTGGATCTGCGAAGCGTCCGCACCGTTGAAGCCGAAGCTCTTGAACTTGATGTTGAGCGCATTCGTCGCCACCCCGCCCTCTCCCAAACTGCCGGAATCACTGCCCTCCGCGGCGTTCTGCACCACGAAGGCAAGACCGTCCGCAGGCGCGAAGCCATTCGGATCATCCTGATTCATGCTCATCTTGAAGGTCGCGTCGAAGCCCGTGCTGACCGGCTGCTTGTAGCGGAACCACGCCTCGCCGCGCTGACCCCCGATGTCCTCGGTGAGCCTCAGCACGTTGTTGAAGATCTGGGTGGTACCCGTCAGCGACAGTTCATCGCCCGCCGATCCGAAGTTGGTATAGTTGATCGTGTTTGTCGCCGGAGGAGCGATCACGTTCACCGTGTACGTCGCGGTCAAGCCGCCCGAAACGGTGAGGGTGTAGGTGGTCTCGCCCAGCGGCGGGGTCACGGAAATCGAGCCGCTGGCGGGAGTTACCGCGCCGACACCTTGGTCTATCGAAATCGAAGACGCACCGGCCACGTCCCAGGAAAGCGTGAAAGCCTCTCCTTGGATGGTCGTGCTGCCGCTGCCGACAAAACTCCGGATGATCGGCTGCAGCGAGGATCCGGGCAGGGGGATGTCCATCGAGAAGCGATTGCGATCCGTGGATGTCGGGTAGTCGAAGTTAACGTTCTCGATCAGCGTCCACTCCGTCGCGTCATCGCTCCCCTCCAGGGTCCACTGGATCGGGTCGCGGGAGGGGGCATCGTTCGCGGTGTAAAACGAGTAGGCATCGATGGTCGTTGGCGCACCGAAGTCGAAAATGACCGGGGCATTGCCAAAATCGAGCCACTTGTTAGACACGCCGTCGCCGTCGATCAAGTTGGCCAATCCCTCGTTGTCGGGGGTGTCACCGCCAGGACTATCCACCGCGGTTACGGTTACCGGAGAACCGTTGTTGGCAAAGCTGAATTCGCCCAATTGGATCAGACCGGTGGCTAGCCCGGAGCGCAACTTGGTCGCTTTGAACCGGACATAGCGGTAGGTTTCTTCACCACCCGCAACCGACCTTATCGTTACGGATGTCGTGGAAGTGTCCACCACCCCGGTGCGGCCTGCCGTGATGGTGTAGGTCGTGGTGGCATCCGCCGGAGGAGTGATCTCGGTATCGAGGCCGAAGGGATCCACCGCACCCGGGGCCGGGGAAATTGACACGTCGTCGGCATAGAGCGTGTCCCATTCCAAGCCGATCGGAGTTCCATTGGCCACGATGCCCGCGGTTCCTTCGAGGCCGGTATTGTAGAGCTCGAAGAGAACGACGGCAGGCAGGAGTTCCGTGGGAATCGTGAAACCCGCCTGGTACGTGTAATTCTGATTCTGGATCGGATAGTTGATGCGCGCATCGAGCAGATCCCAGGTCGTGCCGTCGGCGCTTCCGGCGAAGTTCCATGACACCGGGTTGCGCGAATATTCGACGCTGTCATTGGCGGAAGCCCAGTTGTAGGAATCGATCGTCACCGCCGATCCGAAGTCGAAGGTCAGGGCCTCCGCCTCGCCGAGAGGATTGCCCTTGAACCATTTCGTATTGATATCGCCGTCGCCCACCTTTGCCGGGCCTTCGCCTTCATTTGGATCCTGGGTACCCGAAGTGATGGTCACGGGCACCACGTTCGTGCCGCTTCCGTTGCGGTTGTTCGTGTTCAGGACGGTCCCGTTGTGCGAGAAGGTGAACTCGGCCAACTGCATGTTTCCGTTGTCGTTCCATACCCGTGTGGTCTGGAAGCGGAAGTAGCGATAGGTCTTTTCAGCAGCGGAGGCGGAGGCGACGGTCGCCCACAGGACGACAGCCAGCACCGCCAACCGACTCGGTCCGTTGAGGGGATTGAGGTATTTCAAGGGGTTCATCTGATCGGGTCTTTGTTTCGGGTGCCATTCCCGGAAGGGGGATGACACCGGTTCGAAGAGGCAAATGGCACCTCTCCAGCAAAACCAACGACAATCCCGAGGGTTGCGTTTAGTCGCCACGGGAAACTGAGGGCAAAAAACGCCTCGATGCGCTTCAAACGCAGCATCCTGGAGCAGCGGCCAAGCCGACAATCTGCACGAAATCCTGCTAGAGCCGCTTCACCTGGGCTCCGGGCCACCGGAAGAGAGGACTCCCCGGGTTTGCCCGAAAAAATCACCGGACAGTGTCCAGCACCGGGGCCACCATTCGTCTTCACTGTGAACCCCTGCGAAAAACGACCAACCAAACCATCGAAATGAAAACCACCTCGTTCCTCCGCCCGTTCCTCGCCGTCTGCGCCCTGGCGCTGGCCGCCCCCGCCCTCCGCGCCCAGGAAATGCCCGAAATGCCCAAACCCCAGAGCGAGCACCAGTGGCTCGAAAAATTCGCCGGCACTTGGGAAACCGAAATGGAATGCACCATGGCT
>CBFGPU010000273.1:0-4991 GCA_965650715.1 uncultured Haloferula sp.
CCGCGGCTTCCGTCAGTCGCATGCTTGGGTGACAGGGGCACCCGAGCTCTCACCTACGATGTCCCAAGTACTTCACCACCGCCTCCGTGCGGGTGTGCACGTGCAGCTTCTCGTAGATCCGGCGCAGGTGGGTGCGCACGGTATCGAGGCTGATTCCCAGGGTTCCCGCGATTTCCTTGTAGAGAGCGCCATTGGCTAACAAGCCGAGGATCTCCTGCTCGCGCGGCGAGAGCCTGGCTCCCTCCGGTTCCGGCGGGCTGGGAGCCCGGAAGGAATCCACGACCTTGCGCGCGATGCTCGGCGACATCGGCGAGCCGCCGCCGCGGATCTGCCGGATGGCATCGCAGAGTTCCTCGCCTGCCGCCCGTTTCAACAGGTAACCGGAAGCCCCGGCCTTGAGGGCATCGAAGATCAGGTCGCTTTCCTCGTACATGGTGAGGACGAGGATGGGGAGATCCTTGAAGCGCGGCTTGAGGGTGGCGATCAATTCGACGCCATCCATGCCCGGAAGTCTGATGTCCACCACGAGGATGTCGGGAATGCTGGCGGGCAAGGCGTGGAGCGCTTCCTCCGCGGAGGGATAGGTCGCCAGGACCTGCATGTCCGGCTGGCTGTCGAACAGGGCCTGCAGCTCCTCGGCGAGGGGCAGGTTGTCTTCCACGAGGCTGATGGTACAAGGTTTCATGCTCCGGCGGTCCATGGGACCAAAAGGGTGACGCGGGTTCCTCCCGCAGGTGAGGGGCCGATGGTGCAGGTGCCGCCGATTTCGGCGAGACGCCCGCGCATGTTGGCGAGGCCGTCGCCGGAATCGTCTTCGTCGTGTGCGATGCCTTTGCCGTTGTCGGTGACGGCGAGTTCGATCGCGTCGCCCTTCGAGTGAAGGCTGATCGTCACGCGGCTCGCCCCGGCGTGCTTCACCACGTTCTGGAGCGCTTCCTTCACGGCCATCAACAGCGGGTGGCGGATTGCGAAGGGAAGGACCGACTCGCGGTCCGAAGGGGGCGACTCGAAGTGGCAGGAGAGACCGGCATCGGCCAGATAACCGGTGGCGTGGTTGCAGAGGTAGTCGGACAGGCTGCCGAGGGTGTCGTGGCGCGGATTCACCGCCCAGACGATCTGGTCCAGCGCGCCGACGGTGCCGCGTGCCTCGCCCGCGAGTTTTGTAAGAAGGGCGGGGTCGTGCCCGGGGGAACGCTTGAGCCGGTCCGCAAGAAGGGCCATGTGGGTCAGGCGCGCGCCGATGTCGTCGTGCATGTCGCGCGCGATGCGCAGCCGGTCCTGCTCGATGGCACGGGCCGCTTGTGCCAGTTGCAGCTTGTGGCGCAGCCGCCGCACCGAGACCCACCAGGCGAGTCCCGCTGCTAGCAGGAAGGAGCCGAGCGCGAAAGCACCCATGCGAAAGGGGCTCTTCCACCAAGGGGTGGGGATGGTGAAGACGTGCGACTGGATCTGCCGGCTCCAGCGTCCGTCCGTGTGGCGGGCTTGAAACTCGATCGGATACACGCCGGGTTCCTCGCAGGTGATGGTCGCCGTTTCGCCGCTGCCGCACTCCAGCCAGGTGGAACTCTCGGCGGGCTGCCTCCAGCGGAAGACCAGCAGATCCGGCGCGGCGTCATCCTTGGCGGCGGCCAAGGTGAATCCGAGTTTCCGGGTGCCCGGTGGCAGTTCCTCCGTCTGCCCGATCTCGCGCTCGTCCGCGCTGATGCTGGCGATCCGCGGATGAAGTTCGGGATAAACTTCGAGCTCGCCGACCTGCGGTCGGCAGACCGCATCGATGGGATTCACGATCCGGACGAAGCGACCCGAGAAGCTCACTCCGGTGCCGTCCTCCGCCTGGATGAGGTCGCGGCCGCCCGGCGGGACGTGCGAGCCGTCCTGCCGCATGCGGGCCCGCCAGCGGATTTCGCCCGGCTGCCCGGTGCCGTCGTCGCCGAGAACCTGCACCTCGTAGTCGCCGAGGCGCTCGGGGGCGGTGCCATCGAGGCGGCTGCGGAGGACGATGTAGTCCAGGGCGCGGGTAATTCCCAGATCGACTTCAAAGTGGAAATTGCGGGCAGGATGCCAGTCGGCCGGATGGGAGAACGAGGCGGCGAACCCATCCGTGAGGAAATGGGGATAGAGGCCTTCGTAAACCGGCCCCGAAGCGCGCACCGGTCGACCGAGCGCGACATTCGACGAGCGCAGGGGATCGGCCTGGATCTGGAACTCGTTGATCACGCAGTTGCCATTTCGGCTGCGGCCGATCACCCGCTGGCCGCTGATATGGCTGGCGTCCACCGGGAGAAAACGGAGGCGGAAGCCGGTCACGCCGGTGAGCGCGGCCGGTGCGCGCACGGTTAGCACGGTCTGGTCGAGGCCGTCCGAAAGATAGATCCAGTCGCCATCCACACGGACCAAACCGGGGTTGAGCGGGAACGAATCGGTGAGGACCTGGCTCGGCTTAAGCGGCTTCCAATTGCCGTGCCGGCTCGGCTTGTCGTCGGAGGTGACGGCGAGTTCCAACTGCGCCGGGTAGGCACCCTTCTCCTTGGAGATGTGCCAGGTGGTGAATTGGAAGACCTGCGCCTCGAGCGGCTTCTCGGTGGCGAAGACGATCACCTGTTCCTGGAATTGGGCGCGGTCCATGTCCAAGCCGTTGCCGGGATTCACGTCGCCATCGAGAAGTTCGGACAGCGGGTGCCCGAAGTTCATCTGTGTCGATTCCACGACACGGATCGGCAGCAGCGGGGCCGCGTGAAGGCCGCCGGCCAGCATCAGGCCGAAGATGGGTTTCCAAGACAGCATGGCCTCTCCGGCGGAGCATACGTCAATATGACCCACCTGTCCCGCAAGCCTGACAGCCCGCCGCGAAGCTGCAAGAGTCGCATGAAGATGCGACTCGCCCCGGTGAACCGGATGCTAGGGCGTGACCACCAGACGGAGGTAGGCGGTTCGGGGGGCTGTTCCGCTGGAGAAGGTGAGTCTCGCCTCGATCGTTTCGGGGTCGTCCTGGGCGGGCGAGACGGTCTGCAGCGCGATGTCGCCGGTGCGGCTGCCGTCGCTCGCGCCGGAATCGTGCCACGCGACGAGATCGGTGGACCATTGCACGGCGGCGGTGACATCCGTGGCCGACTTCGAGCGGGGGAAGCGGGCGGTGAAGCTGCCGTTCAGGGAGGCGACCGCCTTGATGGCCGCGCGGTCAGTGGCATCGCCGAAATAGTATTCCAGGATGTTCGCGGTTCCGTCCGCATCGTCATCGTCCTCGGGATTGCTCATCCCTCCCGCTTGGAGGAAGGCTTGCAGGGGACGGTCGTGGATGATTCCCGAAGCGGATGTCGGGTCGGCCAGGTCGTGGAAATCCCCGTCGATCAGGGTGATGGCCACGGTCTCGTCGCCCTCGGCGGCGGAGTCTTCCAGTACTTGCACGCTCAGACTCGCCGAGGCCTCGCCGGCGGGGATTTCGATGGTCCCGGGCAAGGCGGCGAAATCGAAGCCGGTTTGGCCCGAGCCGGAGGTCGAATAGGAGACCGCGAGAGGGGATGAAGCCAATCCGGTGCGGGTGAAGGTGAAGGTCAAAGTACGATCTTCGCCGTACTCGCCGCCGCTGGCATCCGTGGCCTCCACGCTCACCGCGGCGGGCACCGCGGCCGATGCATCGTAAGGGATCGCCAGAAAGCGCAGGTCGATCTGCTGGAAGTTCCCGTTCAACTGCGGCAGGTCCTGGGTGAAAATTCGGAAGGAATTCCCGCTCGCGGAATAGCTGGCGAGGTTGTCGGGGGCGCCGGACGAGTCGGTCGAATCGGCGCTGAGGAAGAGAGCGCTGTTGGAGGGATTCACAACCGTGCCGTCGCCGAAGGTGAGTTGGTAGTAAGCGGAGGTTTCGACCAGCGTGGCACCGAGGGTCGAGAGGCGGTCGTTAAGGGCGGTCACGGTGCCGTTGCTGCGGATCCGGCCGCTCAGGACGCCCGGTGCGGAAGAAGGGACGTAGAGGAAGTTGAAGCTCCCGTTCTGTGAGGTGGAGGCGTTGTCGCGCACATCGACGAACCACTGGCCCTGGCCTTTCCGGATGGAGACGACGTTATCGCCGTCGGTGCCGCCGTTGCCCGTGGCGAAGGCGAGGAAATTGCCGGAGGTGGCCAAGCCGGAGATCGTGTAAAGGCCATCGCCGGAGCGGGCCACGCTCGTGCCCGCGGGAAGATTGCCGCTGAGGACATCGCCATCCGCGGAGACGGAGGCACCGGTCCATCCGCCCGGATAGGGCAGGTAGGCAACCGCGGTCCGCTCGCTTTCTTCCGCGGTGGCGGGATTGGCATCGGAGGCATTGTTGTTCGAGTTGTCGATCACGCTGACCCACGCCTTGCCGGATCCGCTGGCGTAGGGGAGCGCGAGGTTGTCCATGGCCCCGCCCGCACCGGCGGAGGTGGCGAGGGTGATACCCGCGGAGAAGTTCGGAGCGGTTCCGTTGATCTTGAGTTCGATATCGCCGGCGTTCGTGCCCGGCGAGGTGAAGTTCCTCGGTGATCCCGCGCCTGCCTCGACCTGCCATGCCGGAGCGACGAGCGCGGCGGAGGCGGTGGAAGCGGAGGGTGCTGCCGGTTCGGTGACGACGATCACGGAGACGGGTGCGGCCGAGCCGGCGTTGCCCTCGTTATCGACCGCTTTCGCGATGAGCGTGTAGCTGCCGGCGGGGACGTTGTTCCATGCGACCGAGTAGGGGGCACTGCTGTCCTGGCCGATCAGCGTGGTGCCGCGGTAGAACTCGACCCGATCGACCGTGCCGTCGATGTCGGAGGCCTCCGCCTCCAGGACGATGCTTCCGGGAGCGGCGGCGACGGTGCCGTTCGCGGGAGAGGTCAGTTCGACTTGCGGATCGAACATCACGCCGTCGGTGACGAAGCTCTGCACGGGCGTGGTGACGGCCACGATGCCGTCGCTGACGGTGGCATACCACTCGTAGCGGGTTCCCGGCTCCAGACCGGACCACACGAGGGCGGCTTCGCCCGGGGCCGTGG
>CBFGPU010000274.1:0-4988 GCA_965650715.1 uncultured Haloferula sp.
AACTCGGTACCGCCGAAGAGGTTTACCGGAATCCCCACACCGCCTTCGTCTCCGGCTTCATCGGCGAGACGAACCTCGTGAAGGGCAAGGTCGTGGAGGTCCGCGGGGAATTCGCCATGATCGAGACCGTGGCCGGCCCGCTGGTCGGCCGTCTCACCCGCCCCGATTGGGTCCCGGAAGCCGCCGAGGACGTGATCCTCTCCATCCGTCCGGAGGCATGGCGCGTCGAGGCCCAGAGCGGCGAGAATCCCGTCACCGGCAAGATCATCGAGCGCAGCTACCTCGGCCAGCGCATCCAGTACCTGGTGCAGACCCCCGCGGGGCCGCAGCAGGTCGTCGAGCTGAATCCCCATCTCGTCCGCGATCCCGGTGAGACCCCGGTGCGCCTGACGGCCCGCCATATCGATGTCGCCGTGCTCCAAGCTTGAGCCATGATCCGCCGCTTGCTCCCCATTTTGGCCCTTCTGGTGGCGGTGGTCGCCGCGCCGATCCTGCTGCGGCGGAATTCGGAACTTGCGGCGGCGGGCAAGGCGGAGGATCGCCTCGTCATCATCACCCCGCACAACGAGACCATCCGGTCGGAATTCGGGGAGGCCTTCGCCCGCTATTGGAAAGGGAAGACCGGCCGCACGCTCTACATCGACTGGCGCATCCCCGGCGGCACGTCGGATATCGCGCGCGTGATCGACAGCTCGTTCAAGGCGGCGGATGAGATCAAGGCGCCGGGGATCGGCGTGGATATCTTCTTCGGCGGCGGCGAACCGGACTTCAAGCTGCAGGCGGACAAGGGCCGCTTCGTCGAGCTGGAGGTTTTCACGACCCATCCCGAGTGGTTCAAGGAGGAGGTCATTCCGGCCAGGTTCACGGGGGAGAACTACTACGATTCAAAGCGGCTATGGGTCGGGACCTGTCTTTCGCAGATGGGCATATGCTACAACAAGGACACCATCAAGCGTCTCGGGGTCTTGCCGCCGCGGCGCTGGGAGGACCTCGGCGATCCTGCGTATGCGGGTTACATCGCCCTGGCGGATCCGACCAAGAGCGGCTCGGTCGGGCGGACCTACGAGATGATGATCCAGGAGCAGATGAAGCGGGTCATCAAGGAGAAGGGTGACTCGAAGGAGAGCCGCGAGGAAGGCTGGAAGCACGGTCTCAACCTGCTACAGGCCATGGCCGCGAACGCCCGCTACTATACGGATTCCGCGAGCAAGATTCCGCACGATGTCGCCCAAGGCGATGCCGCGGCCGGCACCTGCATCGATTTTTATGGCCGCTCCTACGAGGAGAAGCTCGGCAAGCGGAGCGATTCCCGCCTCCTCTGGTCCGCGCCGCTCGGCGGCACCTCGATCAGCGTCGATCCCATTGCCGTCTTCCGCGGAGCTCCCTGCGCGGATATCGCGCAGGAGTTCGTGACCTATTGCCTCAGCGATGCCGGGCAGCTCCTCTGGAACGTGAAGGCAGGGCTGCCCGGCGGCCCGCGGGAGACCTCGCCCCGCCGCCTGCCGGTCCGGCGCGATCTCTACACGGTGGAGAATCTGCCGAAATTCGCCGATCCCGATGCGCTGCCCTACGAGCGCAGCGGCGGCTTCGAGTACGACTACGACCTCACCGGAAAGGCTTTCAATGCCCTCCGCCAGATCTTCCGCGCGATGTGCATGGACCCGCATCAAGAGATGAAGCAGGCTTGGGGGGAACTCCACGACTCCGAGAGGATGGATTCCGGCTCCACCATCACGGTGGCCTCCGCACAATTCTTCGATACCTCGCATCTGACGTACGACCGCGTGATGAGCGAGATCGTGCCGCTCGTCGGACGGAAGGACAACATGGCCAAGCTGGAGATCTCCCGCGAGATGGCCCGCATCTCCGAGACCTTCCGGAGCAACTACAAGAAAGCCGCGGAGATCGCGAAGGAAGGAGGCCGCCCGTGAACCGCCAGGCTGCCATCGGCGTGACGGTCTTCGTCTCGATTCTTTTCGCCGTCTTCTTCATCTACCCCGCCGTTTCGGTGATCGGGGAAGCCTTCCGGACGCCGGATGGTAAGTTCACCCTCGACTTCATCGGCGATGCCTTCCGCAATCCGGTCTATCGGGAAGGCTTGTGGAATGCGCTCGCGCTCGGCGTCGCCAGTACTGTCGCGACCTTCTTGATCGCTTTTCCCTTGTCCCTGCTAGCGCACCGCTACGACTTCAGGGGCCGCGGCGTACTCGGCGTGATGATCCTCATCCCGCTGGTGCTGCCGCCTTTCGTGGGTGCCATCGGCATCAAGCACATGCTCGGCGTGGAGGGCTCGTTCAATGCCCTGCTCACCGACCTCGGCCTGATGAGCAAGGACAGTCCGATGGACTGGCTCGCGAAGGGACGCTTCTGGGGGATCGTGGCGATGAACGCGCTGCACCTCTATCCGATCCTCTACATGAACATCAGCGCGGCCCTGTCCAACCTGGACCCCGCCATGGAGCAGGCCGCGGAAAACCTCGGCTGCCCGCCTTCCCGCCGCCTCTGGCGCGTGACCCTGCCGCTTGCCATGCCCGGCATCTTCGCCGGCTCCGCCATCGTCTTCGTCTGGGCCTTCACCGAACTCGGCGTGCCGCTGGTCTTCGACTACACCCGTGTCGCTCCGGTGCAGGTCTTCGACGGCATCAAGGATCTCACCGGGAATCCCGCGCCCTACGCGCTGGTCGCGATCATCCTCGTCATCTCCGCGGTCGTTTTCGGCATCACGAAGGCGCTCTTCGGCCGCCAGACCTCCGGCACCCAGCCGCGCCCGAAGGGCAGGGGAGGGGAGATCGAGCTCACCGGCCTGCGCGGGCTCGGCTGCGCGATGATCTTCAGCTTCGTCTTCGTCCTCGCCGCCCTGCCGCATGCGGGCGTGGTGCTGCTTTCGCTCTCGGAGGATTGGTACAAGACCGTCACGCCCGTGGTGATGAGCTTCAGACACTACATCGATGCACTGGGCGATCCGGTCGTCGTGCCCTCGATCAAGAACAGCCTCATCTACGCCTCCGGAGCGACCTTGATCGACCTCGTCCTCGGCATCGCCATCGCGTGGGTGATCGTGCGCAGCAAGATCAAGGGCCGCGCCCTGCTCGACGCCTTCGTGATGTTGCCCTTGGCGGTGCCGGGCCTCGTGCTCGCCTTCGGCTACCTCGCCCTTTCCGAGCAGGGACGTCCGCTGAACTTCCTCATCGGCAAGGACGGCAACCCCGCCGCGCTCCTCATCGTCGCCTACGCGGTGCGGCGCCTGCCCTACGTCGTCCGCTCCGCCGTCGCCGGGCTCCAGCAAAGCAATCCGGCGCTGGAGGAGGCCGCCCGTTCGCTCGGGGCCGATTGGTTCCGCACCCTCCGCCGCGTCTCCCTGCCGCTCATCGGCGCGAACCTCGCCGCCGGCTGCATCCTCGCCTTCGCCTTCGCCATGCTGGAAGTGAGCGACAGCTTGATCCTCGCCAAGCAGACCGAGCATTTCCCGATCACCAAGGCGATCTACACGCTGCTCTCCTCGCTGGGGAACGGCCATGAACTTGCCGCCGCCCTCGGGGTCTGGGCCATGGTCTTCCTCGCCATCTCGATCACCGGTGCGGCTGCCCTCGCCGGCAAGCGCGGCGGCCTTTTCCGGGTGTAGATGCCGCCTCCCGTTAGTATTTCCGGATTGCCCAGCGCCCTGCGATTTGCCAGCGTCCCGGACCGATGACGATGCCCCGCCTGCTTCACGTCCTTCCGGCGCTTTGCCTCGCGGCCTGCGCCGGCTCCGGCGATGACGGCTCCTCATCTTCCCAAGGTGCCTCCGCCCAGAGCCTCAGCCCCGATCCCGTCGCCCTGAATCGGATCAAGAGCGGCGACAACGGCGACGACGATTTCGCCAAGATTGCCGGCAAGTACGGCAGCGACAGCCCCTACATGCAGAAGAACGGCAAGCCGATGGGCGACTTCAAGGAGTTCACCGGCTTCAACCGCGACAACCCCGAGTTCAAGGGGAAATGGGACAAGGAGTACAAGGCTGGCGACTACAAGAAGAAGTCCTGGTGGGGCGACAAGGACTACGCGACCAAGGTTTACGCCGGCAACACCGACGCCAACTCCCTGAAGAAGGAATCCCGCTGGGGCAAGAAGAACGCCGGGGAGGGCGACAAGCTCGCCCGCGAATCCAGCGAAACCTACGGTACCAAGGACTACGCCACCGGTCGCGCGCGCGAGGAAGGTGGCGATGCCATCCAGAAGGTTTCCGACGCCGAGACCGATGAGCGCCGTCGTGTCTTCACCCGGCCTGACATCATCCCGTGGCGGCAGCAGGGGCTGACGGTCGAGGATACGAACCGGATGCTGGGGCGGTAGGATCTCGCAAGGGTTCCCGCAGACAACCTGCCCGACCGTCTTCTTCCGAATCGGGCCGGGCAGGTCTGACCCCCTGGATAAACTCCTACTCCTCTTCCACCCGGATGAAGATCCGCGTGCTATCGCCATCGAAGGGTGCGGAGATGCTTGTCTGTCCTTGCCCGCTGGCCCCGGGGATTCCGCTCGCCAGTATGGTCCCCCAAGATTGAAGGTCGCTTGACGCCGTGATTCGGTAGCTGCGGGTGTCCGCGGAGGTCCAGGTCAAGGTCACCTGCTCGTCCGCTCGGTTAATGATGCTCGAGAGGAGTTTCAGCGGCGGTGCCGGTGGACCTTCGATCAGCGACCAACTCGTCACGTCATGGGCTTCGAAGAAGCCGCCCGTACGGCCCGTGAAGCCGGCATAGCCAAGGCCCTCTTCATTTACGGCAAAGGCGTCCGCCAGATTCACCTCGAGATTCTCGATTACCAGTACGCCTTCGAAATACACATCGAGGTCACCCGGCACATAGGTGATGCGCACCTTGTAAGGCGCGGCACTCCCGTCCGTACGGGTCAGATCCTTGACTCCCCCGAACTCATTGAGATTGATCTGGGGGAAGGTCGAGAGGTCGACCGTGTGTCGCAAGCTGGTCCCTTCCCGCACTTCAATCGTAGCC
>CBFGPU010000275.1:0-4983 GCA_965650715.1 uncultured Haloferula sp.
CTCGCCACCCTCGACTCCCTCTACCGGGGCTACGTCGCCGACCCGAAACTCGCCCAAGCCGAACCCTCCACCTACAACCCCGACTGGTTCGGCCTGGGTCCCGCCGGGCA
This sequence comes from uncultured Haloferula sp., assembly GCA_965650715.1. GTDB lineage: Bacteria > Verrucomicrobiota > Verrucomicrobiia > Verrucomicrobiales > Akkermansiaceae > Haloferula. The sequence goes on from CBFGPU010000275.1 coordinate 111, forward strand.
AACCATCCAACTGCTCGAAAAGGAACTCGTCCCGCACCTCGACCAGACCATCGACGATGGCACCGGCAAGCAGGTGAAGCGGCGCGAGGCCTTCCGCGCCATGCTCCTCGCCTGCCGCGACTGGCACCGTGAAAACCGCCGCCAGTACACGAACCAGTCGATGATCAACGACCTCTACGGCATCTACCTCGCCAACCGCGGGCTGGCCGTCGTCGCCCCGTCCGATGCCCTTCCGGAGAAACGGGCGCTGCGCTACCTCTACGAATCCGTCGGCCTGGAGCCTTGGCTCGGCAGCGAGAAGGATGGCCAGCCGACCCGGCCGCTCGGCGATTCCTACTATCAGCTCACCGCCGACGGCCTGACCAGGGAACTCGGCTTCGTCGGCAACTACGGCGAGGTCCTCGATTGGGTCGCCCAGATTTACGAGGCGACCCGCCCCGCCCCCGGCACACCCGGTGATCCACGGCTCAAGGAGCAACTGGTGAAGATCTCCCGTGCCCGCGCTCCCTTCCGCTATCCCATGCTCGACCCCGAGGGCTTCCGCGCGATGGTCCAGGAAACCGTGGTCGGCTGGCGCGACGTCCACTACCCGGGCAATGTCACCTACACCCAGCGCCCGTCCTGGGACGGCTCGCCGCTGGAAGTGGCAGCCATCACGCTCGACCCGCAGCTCCTCGGCGGCGTGCAACAGATGATCGGCGACAAGCAGCTCTTCCCCACGCTGGCGGACTCCTTGAACGCCGGCGGCTTCCGCATCACCGCGGGCCTTCTCGCGATCCCGGATCAGCTCGAAACCGTCCTTGCACAGCCTCCTTCCCCGCACCGCCTCCCGATGTCCTGGGATCAACCCGACTTCGTCTTCGCCGACGAGGAGGACGGCGTGATCGCGGTGAAGCACGGCAAGGAGATCCTCTACGCCTCCCTCTACTGGCGCGCGCGCCACGCCGTGAACTTCCTCGCCCGCGTCCACTACCTCACGCCGGAGATCGACCGCATCGCCACCGTCGCCCAGGAAATCGACTACACCCCCTCCGGCATGGATTACACCCGGCCGGATTGGACGAACTTCGGTTTCGCCAACGGTGGCCACCGCTACCCCGGGGAATTCGTCTCCGCCCATGCCGGGGAAAAGCTCCCCATCGCCAAGATCCCCGACGGCGTCGCCTCCAAAGCCGGCCAGGAGAACATCCACGCCGGCCGCGGCGATTTCTACCGGCTGACCTACGGTCCTTATCGGATCGCCATGAACATGAGCGCGGACAAGACCTTCGAATTCACGGCCCCCGCCGCAGGCAAGATCCGCAATCTCGTCACCGGCAAGGACGTCAAACCCGGTGCCACCGCAACGCTGCCCCCCCGCAGCACCGTCGTCCTCCACTGCGATTGAACCTCGCGTCGAGCGAGGCGGGGGATGGGAAGAGGGAGACGCTGCGATTCCTGCGGGATCGGGGGGTGAGAGGCGATGCGCCTGAAGTGTTGAGCTTGCTGATTTCCTGCCAGTCCCTCGCGGAGGGTGAGTCAAGGGTGGATCAAAAGCTGCGAATGACCGCAGCAGCCCCAAGGCGGCTGCGCCGCGGTCATGAGGGGGACGCACCCCCTCCTTGCCAAACATTCCCGGAAGCAGCTTCACTACGGCCGCCTCGCAAGCCCGTGAAATCCTTCCTTCAGCTCAAGTTCATCCCGCTCAATCCCGCCTTCGGTCTCCTGCTCCTCCGCGTCTGGCTCGGGGCTTCGATCCTCGTGCTCCACGGCTGGGGGAAGCTCCAGCAGCTCGTTGCGGGCGACATGAAGTTCGGCGACCCTCTCGGCATCGGTCCCGCCCCCACCCTGGTCCTTGCCGTCCTCACGGAGTTCCTGTGCTCGATCTTCCTGATCCTCGGTTTCCTCACCCGCTTCTCCGCCCTGATGCTCGCTTCCACGATGGCCGTGGCCTGGATCGTCACCCACAAGATGAAACTCTCCGGCCTTGGCAGCGGTGAACTTGCGTTCATCTACCTCGCCGGCTTCCTCGCTCTGGTCTTCTGCGGCGGCGGGAAATACGGCATCGAAAAAAGCTGAGCCTCCCCGGCCCGGAAAATGGCTGACAGCCGGAGTCCGTCGCGGCACCTTCCCCGCCGATGAAGCCCGGCTACTTCTGGCTCCTGATCCCGCTCGCGGCATGGTGCGGCTACCAGACCGCGCCGCGCACGGCGGGCACCGCTGCCAAGGCCGCCACCACCGAAGCAGCCGCGCCGCGTGATCCCGCCATCCTCGCCTGGTCCGCACGCTTCGAAAAGGCGACCCCCGCCGATCTCGAGAAGGAACTTCTCAAGCTCCTCGCGGATCAGGAGTCCCCGGACTGGACCGACCCGCTCAAGCTCCTCTGCGCCCGCTGGGCCGAACTGGACCCTGCCGGCGCCCTCGCCTTCTTCGAAGCCAACAAGGTCCCGACCATCGCCCGCTTCCATCTGCTCACCGAGTGGGCGCTCCTCGATTCCGACGCCGCTTGGACCGCCATCCCGGCGGGTCCGGACGGCCACTTCGAGCGCGCCACCATCACCCGCATGCTCCTGAACGAAGATCGGGAGACCTTCATGTGGTGGTTCCGCCAGGTCCGGGAACCCATGCCGGACTCCGACCCCGCATGGCTCTTGGTCGCAGAGCAGCACCTCGCGGAGTTCGAGGAGATCGCCCATTCCCTCGTGAAGGACACGGCCGCCACCGGCGCTCGCGGCAATGCGTTCGCCGGTCTCTACGCCCTCATCGCACGCGTCCGGGCCATGAAAGATCCCGAGGCTGCCTGCCACTGGGCCCGCGGCCTCGACCCGGCGGTCCAGGACGCCGCCCTGCGCTCGGCGCTGTATCAATGGAGCGAGAGCGACCCGCTCGCCGTCTGGAAGCAAATCACCGCGGGCGGCAAATTTCCGGACTCCACCTCACGCACCATCGGCAAACTGGTGCTCACGCGCCTCGCCAACGAGAACCCCGAGCAAGCGATCACCCTGATCCGCGAAGCAGGAATGCAGGCCAACCGCTTCGAGGCCATCGAGGCGATCCGCTCCTCCTTTCCCCGCCTGGTCGCAAGTGGAAAACTTTCCCCGGTCGATGCCTACCGACTGATCACCTCGGCCACGGAGCAATACTCGGTCCTCGGTCTCAACACGCTGCCATCCCTCTGGCGAGGCCTGCCTGCCGAGCGTCTGGCGGAAGCCGCCCGCTTGATCGCGGCCGAGCCGCCCGGCCCCCGTTTGGGCGACGCCCTCGGCGGCATCGCCAATGAATGGCTGAAGCAGGACCCGCAGGCGGCTCTCGCTTTCATTTCGGGAATCTCCGACCCCGAACTGAAGGCGGAAACCTACAGCGGCGTCTTCCGCGTTTCCCACGGGGCTCACGCGGATCCCCGGCGTCAGGCCGAATTGCTGGCCATGATTCCGGCTGCGGACCGGGCCGCCGCCTTCAGCAGCTACGTTTTGCGGTACGGGGAGCGCAAGGCCGGCGAGAGCTTCAGCGGCGGATACGGCGGACCCCGCGTGCAAGCGGATCTCCTGGCACCGCTTTTCGAGAAGCTTCCCGGGTCGGAGGAACTCAACCGCTCCTTGAAGATCATCTCGCTGGACTGGGGCGAAGAGGATCCTTCCGCCGCCCTCTCGTGGGCTGCCACCTTGGGTGACCCCGCGCAACGCCGGACCGCCTTCGCCTCCGCGTTCGAAGGCTGGGCCTATCACAATCCCCACGCCGCCGCCGAGTGGCTGGTGGACCAGAAGGAAACTCCCGAGCGCGACGCCGCCGCGCTGCCTCTGGTCAGGAACCTCGTGAAGACCGATGCCGAAGCCGCCTGGGCATGGTCCGGGTCCATCGGTGATCCCGCCCTTCGCTTGGAAGCGCGCCTCTCCGCGCTCAAAGCCTGGGCCATGCGCGACCCCGACGCGGCTCAAGCCGCCTACCGCGGGATCTCCTCCCGTCTTCCCGCCGCGGAAGCCGCCAAACTCTCCGCCTGCTTCACCGGCTCATGAAGTATCTGCCGCCCCTCTTCGCCTGCCTCCTGGCATTCTTCGCGGCCCGCTACTTCCGGACCACGCAGGATTCGCCGAGCCCGGATGGCATGGCGGCCGGCATCGCCGGCATGTTCGGCCAGCGCAGCGAGCCACGCGGGCTGGCCCGGCAGACCGAGCGCCTCGCCGGCCGGGACTTCGGCTCCATCGCATCGCTCGACCGGCTCCATCGCGCCGGGTCGCTTTCGCAGGATGATCTCCGGAACGCGATCCGCGAGGCTGCCGGACGGGATCCCGAGGGCACCTGGGAATGGGTCGAAGGAAACTATCCCTTCCAAGAGAAGAACCAGCTCCTCGGAATCGTTGCTTCCGCCTGGTTCAGCGTTGATCCCGCCGCCGCCGTTGCGAGGATCTCGACGGTCGATTTCTCCGAGCGCGCTCGCCTCGCCGGACTCCTGATCGGCAAACTCTCCGAAGGTACCGCGGAGGAAAAAGCGGCGGTCGCCAGGCATCTCGACCCCTTGGTCGATTACCTCGGCAGCAGCCCTTCGGATGCCAGCCTCCCCCAACCCTCCCAAGCGGGTGCCGATCTCCTGATGTCGCTCCCGGAGGGCGGCTCGCGCGATGTCCTGTTCCAACAGTTTGCTTCCGTCTGGTTGTACCGGGACTTCGCGGTCGCCTCCGCATGGTTGAAACAGGCTCCGGAGCCGCTCCGGACCAGCACCATGGAGCGGTTCGCCACCAAAGCATTGAATACCGGCTCGTCCGCCACGGCGGAGGGTCGCCGCGCCGCCCTCGCATGGCTCCGGGATGAAGCCCCCGTCGCGATCCGGAAACGTCTTGGCACCTCGCTCGCCGCCACCCTCGCCGCGACCGATCCCAAGGCTGCCATGGAGTGGGCC
>CBFGPU010000276.1:0-4979 GCA_965650715.1 uncultured Haloferula sp.
GGGCGGCTGATGCTGCATGCGTGGCGGCTGGCCTTCGACCATCCGGTGACCGGCAAGCGGCTGAAGTTCGAGGCGCAGATCCCGCCGGAATACACGCCGTGGTTGCTGGCGATGGACAGGGAGATGCCTCAACCGTAACGCAAGACGCGCGACAGAAACCGCCGCGCCTGCCCGGACTCCGGACTCTCGAACCACTGAGCAGGAGGCGCGGCTTCCACCACTTTCCCGGCCGCCAGGAATGCGACCGTATCCCCGACCGCCCGGGCGAAGCCCATTTCATGGGTGCTGAGGATGATGCGCTGGCCTTCCTCGGCAAGTTCCTGGATCAACTCCAGCACCTCCGCGGTCATCTCGGGATCAAGGGCCGAAGTGGGTTCGTCGAGGAAAAGGACTTCCGGCCCCGCCGCCAAGGCACGGGCGATGCCCACCCGCTGCTGTTGGCCGCCGGAGAGCTCGGCGGGGCGCTTGCGGGCGTGGTCCAGCAGGCCGAAGCGCTTGAGGGCGGCCTCCGCGGTTTCCTTGGCCTTGGCCGGGGACATGCGATGCACTTCCTCAAGCGGCAGCGTGAGATTGCGGAGGGCTGTCAGATGCGGGAAGAGATTGAACTGCTGGAAGAGGAAGCCATTCCGGCGGCGGTAGGCAAGGAGGCCGGCCTCGCTGGTCGGGAGGGGCTGATCGCGGATGACCACTTGGCCTTCATCGGGCGTCTCGAGCCCGCCGAGCACCCGCAGCAGCGTGCTCTTGCCACCGCCGGAAGGCCCGACCAGCACCAGCACCTTGCCACCGGGGACTTGCAGGTCCAGGCTGTCCAGAGCGGCGTGATCGCCGAAGCGTTTGGTCAGTCCCGTGATTTCAAGTTTCATCGCGGAAGCGGCGTTCGAGGCGGTGGGAAAGATAGGCGACCGGTGCTGTTAGAACGAGGTAGCCGAGGGCGAGCGGCACGTAGGCCTCGAGGCCGCCATAGGTGCGGGAGGTGTAAACCTTCGCCTGGTAGGCGAACTCCTGGACCCCGATCACGCTGAGCAGGGAGGAATCCTTGATCAGGGAAACGAACTGTCCCGCGACCGCCGGCAACACACGGCGCAGCGCCTGCGGAAAGATCACGTGCCGATAGACCTGCATCCGGTCGAAGCCGACCGCGCGGGCGGATTCCCACTGGGTGCGCGGGATGCTCTCGACGCCGCCGCGGAGGATCTCGCCGAGATAGGCACCCTCGAACAGCGACAGCAGGATCATGCCGATCACCAGCTTGTCGTTCCAGCCCATCGATTCCAGCGAACGGGACATCAGCGGCGCGAAGATCACGAAGTAGCCGACGAGCAATTGCACCAGCAAGGGCGTGTCGCGCACGAATTCGAGAAAAAGCCGGCAGGTCCACTTCACGGCCGGGAGCGGGCTCCGCTGGCCGAGCATCAGCAGCACGCCCACCAGCAAGCTGCCAACCAGCGCACCGAGCGAAAGCACCAGCGTGCACCACCACCCGGACATCAGGAGCCCGCGGTATTGCCAGGGCTTCGACCAATCCCAGTCCGGGCTCAGCTTCGAGAAAACCAGGGTGCACAGCCCGCCGAAGGCCGCCGCGATCAAGACGGCGGCGATCCAGTTCCAGCGGCGCTGCGAGACGGTAGGCATGGCTCGCTCAGCGCAGGATGAAGGGCACGCCCATCTCCTCCAACGCCTTCTTTTCCTCCTGCAAATACCGGTCGCCGAGCTTGCCGAAGCCACCCTCCTTGCGGAACTTCCCGATGAAGGCATTCACCTTCCCCTTCAGGTCCTCATTCCCTTTCCGGATGCCGACCGCCCAGTTTTCCTGCACGAAGGCGTTGAGCAAGGCTTCGGTCGTGTCGGGATTCTCCTTGTGATAGCGGTAAATACTAAGCTGGTCGTAGATGAAGGCATCGGCGCGGCCCTGGGCCACTTCGAGGACACAGGCCGGTTCATCGCTGAAGGCGGCCAGCTTGGCCCCCGGTAGATTCGCCGCGGACCAGGATTCCCCGGTGGTGCCCGCCTTCACCGCGATCCGGGAGCCGTCTCTCTTCAAGTCTTCCACCGATTGGATTTTCGAGTCCTTGCCGACGAGAATCGACAAGCCGGTGAAGGCGTAGGGTTCGGAGAAGTCGATCGATTGGCGGCGTTCCTCCGTGGCGGTCATCGAAGAAATCACCACATCCACGTTCCCGGACTTCAGCGCGGGGATCAGGCCGCTGAACTCCATCGGCACGATTTTGAGGGGGCGACCGAGATCCGCGGCGAGGGCTTCGGCCATTCTCACGCCGACCCCGTCGGGGTTGCCCTGCGCGTCCTTCATCTCGAAGGGCGGATAGGTCAACTCCATCCCGACGCGGAGGGAGTTGTCGGACTTCCCGCAGGCTGCGAGAAGGCAGGAGAACAGAAGGAGGATCAGGCGCGGCATGGTCGGATGCTAACGGGGATTCCGGACTTGGGCAGGTCTTTTCGCGAGCAGGCAACCTGCCAGATTGCGGCTGACTTTCCGGCCCGCATCGTCCCATGATGCCCTCGGCCCATGGACCACGACGCCTTTTTCCAAGACCTCCTCGCCGCTGTCGAACAGCAACTCGCCGCGCCGCAGACGCGCTATGTCGCGAAGACCTTCGACCGGCTCACCGCCGGGGGCATGAGCGTGGAAGACGCGAAGGAACGCATCGCCGCCTGTCTCGGCGAGGAGACCGACGCGATGTGGCGGAGGAAGAAGGGCTTCGACGAAAAGAGCTACCGCGAAAAACTCGAGGCGATCCGGGCGGACGAAAAGTTCGAGGAAGGCGACGAGGAGGAATGAGATTTCCGCCTTCGACAAACCGGCAGCCCGCGCCTACAGAACCCGCGCCCATGCCTCCGCAAGCCACCGCCCGTTCCCCTTTTGCCGGCTGCCTGATCCTGATCCTGGCGGTCGGGATGCTCGTGTGCCTGATCGGTTTCGCCGCGTGGCTGCCTTTCAAACAGGCGTCGGAGATCGAGAAATTCACCGCCTCCTCCCCTTCGCCGCTACCCGTGGAGGAGATCGAGGGCAACGAGGCGAAGATCAACCAGCTCTCCGAGCGGCTCGAAACCTTCCGCACCGAACTCCAGGGAGACCCGGCCAAGCCCGCCCGGATCGAGTTGAGCGCCGAAGACATCAACCTCGCGATCGCCGCCTACGATCCCGGCAAGCAGCTCCGCGGAAGCTTCCGGGTGAAGGAGATCACCAAGGACGCCCTGGTGATCGACATCTGCTACAAGCTCAACGGCCGCCCGCGTCTCGCCAGGGAGGGCGAGGACGGACCGATCACCTCCGATCCCCGCTACCTGATCGGCACCTTGAAAGGCCGCCCGCAGCTCGGGCGGAAGGAACTTGCCCTGCACGTCGATTCGCTGGCCGTGCCGGGCGGGGTCCCGGTCGCGGACGGATTCATGCAGCATTTTTCCAGCCTGCGGCTTTTCGAGTCCTACCTGAAAGATCCGGTGCTGGGTCCGGCAATGGCCACGATGACCCGTGCCGAGCTGGAGCCCGGGAGAATGGTCCTTGCCCGCATTCCCGGCGAGACGCCGCCGGAGGTGGTCGGCGACGCGGATTTCCAGCAGGGCGGCGGACGGGTTATCAAATGGCTGGGAATCGGAGCCTGTCTCTTCCTTGCTTTTGCGGCCACGATGGTGTTTGTGGGACTCCGCAGACAGCGCCGTGCCGCGAAATCCGGCCAGACAAGCCCGGGCGGCGGCGGCGCTTGATTGCGGGATTGCCCGGGATTTCCGGAAATCCCGCGCTTCTGAAATCGAACGCCCCATGAAAGCCACCACCCGTTCCACCCTCGTCCTGCTTGGCATGGCGACCGCCCTTGTCGCCCAGGAACCCGCTCCTGCCACCGCCGCTACCCCGCCGATCGCGATCGGCGATGCGCCCGCGGTCATCTCTCCCGTCGTGGAGAAGCCCGCTGAAAAGACGGAAGAGAAGGCCCCCGAGGCACCGAAGCCCGACCCGATCAAGGCGGAGCAGGAGAAGCTGTCGGTCGAAAACAACCTCGCCGCCGAGCGCCTGAAAGCGGAAACGAACGCGATCCGCGAGGAGATCACGAAGCTCAAGATGGAGAAGGAGCTTCTCGCCGAACGCATCGCGCTGGCCGCCACCAAGCGCCAGGCCGCCGAGGAGGAGGAGAATGCCAAGGTCGAGGCGGAGAGCGCGAAAATCATGCGCGAAGCCTCGCTGGCCAAGGCCCGCGCCGAACTTCTCACCAACGAGCTCAAGGCCGTGCAGAGCCAGTCCGGCATCGAGATCAGCAAGCTGCAGAACCAGATCTCGGCCTACGAGATGGAAGGAAAGCGCAAGGGCTACGCCGACGCCAAGCCGGTCTACCTTGAGAATCCGCTGAAGGACGACGGCACCCTGGTCATCTCCGACCGCCGCATCGCCCTGAACGGCCTGATCACCATGGCTACCGCGGACCACATCACGGACCGCATCGACTTCTACAACAACGCCGACCGCAAGCTGCCGATCTTCATCGTAATCGACGAGTCGCCGGGCGGCTCGGTGATGGCGGGCTATCGGATCCTGAAGGCGATGGAATCCAGCGATGCTCCGGTGCATGTGGTGGTGAAGTCCTTCGCCGCATCCATGGCCGCGGGGATCACCACGCTGGCCAAGGAGTCCTACGCCTATCCCAACGCCATTATCCTCCACCACCAGATCAGCTCGACCCTCTTCGGCCAGCTCAACCTGACCGAGCAGGCGGAGGTGGTGAAGGAAAGCCAGCGCTGGTGGACGCGTCTTGCCAGCCCCGTCGCGCAGAAAATGGGTGTGACGACGGATGAGTTCATCAAGCAGATGTATGCCCACTCGTCCTCGGGCGACTGGAGCGAGTTCGGCGAGGACGCACAGAAGCTGAAGTGGGTGAACCACATCGTGCAGGGCATCGAGGAAACCTCCTTCACGAAGAATCCCGACACGAGCCCGGCGCCGGCTCCTGCCGTCACCGGCCTGAAGGAAG
>CBFGPU010000277.1:0-4975 GCA_965650715.1 uncultured Haloferula sp.
GGGGGTGGCGGTCGATCTGGACGAGCGCGAACGGCTGGTGGAGCATCTCGGCAGCAAGAACATGATGATCCTGCGTAACCACGGCACCTTGGCCGTCGGTCCGACGGTCGGCGAATGCTTCGTGCGGCTCTATTTCCTCGAGCGCGCCTGCCAGGCGCAGATTATGGCCTTGTCGGCCGGCGACAACGTCAACAACCCGCCGCAGGGCGCGCCCGAGACCGCCGCGGCACAAGGCGCGGTCGGAGTCACCATCGCCGCCAAGCTGCTCGCCTGGCCGGCCCTGCTGAGGAAAGCGTATCGCCTGGATCCTGGGTTCGCGACGTAAGTCGACTTGCCGGCGGCCATCCCCCGGATTGTCGCGCAAATCGATGGTCGGGGAGAGAGGATTCGAACCTCCGGCCCCTGCCTCCCGAAGACAGTGCTCTACCAGGCTGAGCTACTCCCCGACCGGAACCCGCAGGTGCGACATTGCGGTCGCGACGGGAGCCAAGGCCGCGGCTCAATAGAGGGGGGGGGCGCGGAAGGCAAGGGACGGATCAGCGCCCCAGCGCCCCCAGCCAGTCGGCGACGCGGACGAATTTTTCCCGGGGAGACCCCGGGCGGGCATTACCGGTCTCGCGTTCCTCGATCCGGCGCCAATCGGCGAAGTCGGTCGGCACGATGCCGCGCAGGTCGAGCAATGCCTTGAGGCCCTTCGCCCCGCCCTTCCCACCGTCGCTGCCAGGCGGCATCGCCGCGGCAATCTGTTCGGCGACTTCATAGCCGTCCTTGAAATAGTCGCCGTCCGTATCGACCAAGGTCGGGCTGGAGTTGTGGGTGTTGATCTCCGCACCGTCGGTCAGGCCGTCGCCGTCCATGTCCGCCTTGAAGGGATCGGTGAAGTGCACCTCGACCTCGTCGCCATCGTTCAGGCCGTCGTCATCGGTGTCGGCATCCTGGAAGCCGGTGCCCGCCTGGAACTCCTCGAGGTTCGTGAGGCCGTCCGAATCCGCATCCAGATCCGCATCTGCAGGGTCGCTGTCGCTCAGGACGCCAGGGTAGAGGACCTCGAAGAGTTGCGGGATGCCGTCGCTATCGCCGTCGTTGTTGTTCTGGGTGCCGAAGTACTCGATCTCGCCCAGGGCGTGGAGCGTGCTGCCGCTACTATAGACCTGGTAGCGGATATACTTGTATGGCTGGGAATTGGCCGGGAGGTTGATGCGGACGACCTGGTTGCGGGCCGTCCAAATGGCGGCTGGCGTGAAGTCGAACCGGGTGATCGGGGCGAAGTGGATATTGTCGTTCGAGCCTTGGATCTCCCAGACCCGCGGATCCCGTTCGGGGGCGTCGTTACTGGAGGTGATGGTGAAGTGCTGCAGGCTCGTGTAGGCTGCGAACTCCACGGTCACATGTTGCGGAGCACCGTTGCAGCACCATTTGGCCTCGCCTCCGCCGACCTTGTTGTCGAAGACATTTCCGCCGCTTCCTTCCCCGGTGGAACTCGGATCGCCGCCCTGGGAGGAACTGATGCTCACCCAGTCGAAACCGGTGTTCGTCGTGTCGTTGCCGTTGCCGTCCGGATCCGTCAGGTCGAAGCCGAGAAGCGCGGCGGCATTCACCCCGAGAATGCTGGCCTGGGTGCCGTTCGGCGTGCTGGTGTTGCTGTCGAGCTGCGAACCTGCCGCGGCTTCCCAACGGTCCGGAAACAGGTCCGAGTCGCTGTCCAGGGAAGTCGGGCTGCTGTTGTGGATGTTGACTTCGGCACCGTCCGAAAGCGTGTCGCCGTCGGTGTCCGTTACCTTGGGATTGGAGTTGTAGGTGTTTACCTCCACGCCGTCGTTGAGTCCGTCGCCGTCATGGTCGGCCACGGTCAGACTGAGGCCCTTGCGGTACTCCAGAAGATTGCTGAGCCCGTCGGAATCCTGGTCCAGGGCCGCGTCCGCTGCGTTGGCGGAACTGAGGAAGGGATAAGTGTCCTCGATGTGGTCGGGAATCTTGTCGCCGTCCGTGTCGGCCGAAAGGTCCAGCAGGACATAAGCATTCAGATAGTTCTGCGTCTGCGCCACACCCCGGCCGTAGATCGTCTGGGTGGGACCGTCCGCAGTGAAGGTGCCGATCACGTAGCTGCTCGACCCCGCCGTGAATGTGGCGGTTTCATTGCCGGCATTGTCGGTCGCGTTGTCGCTCCACTCCATGGTACGGCCGCTGCAGCAGGACCGGTCGTCGGATACGAAGATCTGGACCTGATACTGCTTTCCTGCGACCAGCCCGCCGAGGATCACGTTCTTCGGGTTCCCTCCGTCCCCGGCGAAGCCATCCATGACATTCTGGAAATTGGCATCGCTGGCACCCGGAGGAACCCACACGTCCCCGTTGGAGAATTCCCCGCCGGTGGCGATCGCGGTGTTGGTGCCGATCGCGGCACCGGTGAGCATGTTCTCGAAGATGATCGAGTCGCCCGTGACCGGCACCGTCAACGGGTCGCTTCCTGTTCCGGTTCCCCAGGTGCCCGCGTGGTAGATCGTGGCACCGGTGGGAATGATGATCGAGGCTTCGCTCGCGGTGGAGGTCGGACCTGTGGTCCAAGTGACGGGGGCGGCTTGGGCCGTCGCAAGCACGGCTAGCAGCCCCCCCAATCGGGGTATTGCGGGTTTTTTCATTGTGGGTTTTTGTGGGCTTCTGTTGACTATTGTCCGTTTCCGGGCACGTCAAGCGAGTTCCGCAACGTTGTGTAACAACCGCGCGGGTTTGCCATATGGAACACGGTTGGCGTTCTGATTCCGCGCGCGGGCTCCAACTACGCCAACCGTAGTATCAGCGGTGGACCGAACCGCATCCGCTAGCGCGTTAGCGCGCGGACGATCTCGAACCACTCTTCCTCCAGGGAATCATGGCGGCCGGGCGCGGGTTTGCCGGCCCGGGCATACCAGTAGCAGGCGTTTCCATAGTCGCCTTCCTCGCGATGAAGCCAGGCGTGGATCCATGCCCCGGCGGGATCGGGGAGATCCTGGCAAGCGTCGTGTGCTTGGTCCCAGCGACCCGCTCGCGCGAGCCAGAGAACCCTCAAGTCCGCCGGCAATCCGGCGGGCGGGTTGCTGTCTTCGGTGGCGGACTTGGCAAGACTTTCAGCTTCCATGCGTAGGAAACCCCTCGCAAATCCTCCGCCTTGCGTCTTTTCTCAAGATTGTCATGAAGACCCGCAGGCTTCTTTTCCTGTTCGCCGCCGCTCCGCTTCAAGCCGGTGAGCTACCCTATCTGAACGAGCAGCCGTTTCTCGGACAGTATGCCGGCACGGATACGCGGGACTTCCGGTTCATGGTGAAAACCAGCGGGGAAGCGCTGGTGATTCCCTCGAAGGCCAAGGGCGGGTTCGTGAGCGACCGCTTTGCGATCAAGTTCGCGCCGCTGGTCGAGGACACGCTGCCGGACGCGAAGGTGGTCGCGAAATATCCGGTGAAGGACGCTTGGGAGGCGGTGACCCCGGCCACGGAAGATCCGGAGAAGATCACCTATCGCGGCAAGGTGTCGGGAGATGCGACCTTCGAAGTGAACATCGAACTCGCCGGCGGAAAGGTCACTGCAGGGGGGCGTGTTCTCGAGAAGGGGAAGCTGGCAAACCCGCGCTTCGTGATCCGGGTGCAGGTTCCCAACGTCTATCAGTACGACAAGGACGCGGAGAAGCGGGACGAGAAGATCAAGAAGGACCGGATCGACCTGGTGCGGGCGGACGGGAAGAAACTCAAGTTGGATGTGAACACGCCCTTGGATGCGGAGAGCGACAAGTTCAGCGGGCCGGGGATCACCCAGGCGCGGATCGAGATGGCCGGCTATGTGGGACACAAGCTCGAGATCGCGGCAGGGACGGCGGGGGTGTTTGAGTTCTGGAACAAGGGGGAGGCGGCCTTGTACGAAGGTTTCACGCTGGGGTGGAAGCATGACGCCGCGAAAGACCCGGAAGGGAAGGGGCGCTTGGCGTTTGAAATGAAATAAACCGAGGAGCGTTTTCCCGAGCGAGTACACCGGAGCACACGGAGTAGGCGCGGAGTACACTGGCGAGGCAATTTCGGTCGCGTCGAGTCCTTTGGGTTGATTCTCAACGGGCTTTTGTGCTAATTTCCCCGGCGGAATTTTGAGAATTTTGGCGGTTCCGGCGTTTGAAATCCATTATAAATATAAGTTAATTGATTGAAAATCAATGATCTAAAATTTTGTTCGGAGCTGTTGGATTTTAAATTGACGCTAGGAGTGTACTTTGGTGTAGTTGGCGGCACTTCAGCGGCGTTCCCGCTCCCCGATGTCTTCCGCCCGCATTCACGAAAGTCACTTCGACTACAAGATGGACCCGAAATTTCGGGTTTCCGTCCCGGTCGATTGGCGGCCTGAAACGGAGGAAACCGCGATCCGCCTGCAGCTTTCGAAGGAACACGAGCTGCCGGTGATCAAGGTCTACAGCGAGGAGGAGTTCGACCTGAAGTTCGAGCAGGTGGCTCAGAGCGATCTGACCCCGGCGAAGAAGCAGCAGATCGTCGGTCATCTGCGGATGATGTCGAAGAAGGCCACCGTCAGCAGCCAGGGCAAGCTCACCGTCCCGAAGGACTGGAGCGAGAAGATCGGGCTGAAGGCGGACGGTCCGGTGATCCTCGCCGGCCGCGGTCCCTTCTACATGCTCTGCACGCCGGAGACCTTCGACCGCATCACCGAGATCGAACTCGGCATGGACGACGGGGACCTCGGCGTCCTCTGAAGAATTTCACCCACCCCAAAGACAAAGCGACAACATGCTGTTCGCCCATCCAACCCCGGCATCCGCACAAGGCGGGCCCGCGACACCCATCGCGGGAGACAGCCGGGTGTCGGGGTTGGGCTTCATTTTCCCATCGGGGCGGACCGGCGCACTCGGGACAGCGCGCCCTTTCGTTCCTATCCATACGGCCGTCCGACCTGCATTCCATGGCTGGTTGGCAGGACGGCGGCCGGAGACTTTCCTGGCTGGGCG
>CBFGPU010000278.1:0-4967 GCA_965650715.1 uncultured Haloferula sp.
CTTGGTGGAAAGGCAAGTGGCGGCCTGCGTGAATCTTCTGCCCGGGGTGGAATCGATCTACCGCTGGGAGGGCGAGGTCGAGCGAGCGGGCGAGGTGATGGGGATCATCAAGACGACACGATATGAGGATCTTGAGGCGGCGATCCGGGAACTGCATCCCTACGAGGTGCCGGAGATTGTCTCCCTGACGGTGGGGGCGGGCTCGGCGGATTACCTGAAGTGGGTGGAGGACAGTTGCAGGGCTGATGTGAAACCCTAACTACCCCGGATCATGCCCATCGTCCGCGAATACGCCCTGCAATCGATTTTCTTCCTCGTGCATAGCATGGTCGTCATGGGAGGCTCGATGTTCACGGCGACGACGCCGAGGATGAGAGCGGGAGATGGCCCGTGGCTGGCGGTTTTCGTGCGCGACTACGGGTTCCTGCTCTTGCTGATCCCGGCAGGGTGGGTGTTCGCGACGCTGTGGCTGGAGAGGCACCGGTCCGATTGGTTCACGAAGCGATGGACGATCCTGAGCGGGGTCGCGGTATTGCTCTTTTTGGCGGGCCTGATGATGCGTGCTTTTGCCCGGGCGAAGGTCGGGTTAACTGGTCGGGAGGAAAAACGCGAATGAACCGCCGGAGGAAGGTGATACTGACCATGGGCACGGCCGCGATCCTGGTGATCGGATTACTTGTCTATTTGTTCGTTTCCCGGCCCGACATCTACCACACGAAGGAGCGCCGGGCTGCGAAGAAGGAAATGGTCCGATTGATCACCGACGATCTCTCCCGGACGAACTCCCCCGGCCGTCCCGCCGAGGACGAATGGATGGACGGAAAGGTGATTTTCAACGAGGACGGTTCGTGGCTGGCTTATCGTTCGCGCTGTCACAAGCAGGACCCGAAGGTCTATGACCTCTTCATCTCGAAAGCGTCGGACGGGCGGTGGTACTACTCCACCTATCACTTCTGCATCGACGCGATCGTCTTGGGCGAGAACGGCCAGCCGGCTTCGCTGGCGGATTTCAAAGAGGATTACTTCCTGGCGGAGTTCGACGGGAAATCGGACGAGGCGCTGAAGCCGACATGGCCGGCGGAGAAGCGGTAGGAGACGGCTGAATTCAGAAGGGGCCGTTAAAGCCGCGGGGTGAGAGGCCGGGCGGCAAGGTTTCTTCAGCCGACTGAAGTCGGCGCACCCCGGGGGCTAGCGCTCGATGGTGAAGCCCTTCACGCCTTCGAGGGGCGGGATGTTCTTCACGTGCATGCCCTTAATGTTGTGGGCCAGGGGCGATTCCTCGGCGATCTCCTTGAGGAAGGCTTCGACCTCGTCGCGTTCGCCCATGACCTCGAGCTCGACGGTGCCGTCGACGAGGTTCCTCACGGTGCCGCAGACCTCGAAGCCCTTGGCGATGTCCTTGGTGGTGTAGCGGAACCCCACGCCTTGGACGCGGCCCTCGAAAATGACGCGTCGTGCGATCACGGGGCGGAGGATGCGCTGTAGGAGGAGACGCCATCAAGGAACATTTGAACCGAGACGAGGATGAGGAGCAGGCCCATGAGGCGCTCGAGGGCGCGGGTTCCTTTGCTTCCGAGCAGACGCAGCAGGGCGGGAGAGAAATAGAGAATCACCGCGGAAACCAGCCAAGCGGCGGTGACGGCAATGGCGATGGGAGCGATCTGGAGGGGATACTTCGATGCCGTGAGAAGAATCAGCGCGATGCTGGAAGGGCCTGCGATCAGCGGCACGGCCAAGGGGACGATGAAGGGTTCCTCATCGGCAGACTCTCCGAGCATCGAGCGGGTGGGAAAAACCATGCCCAGCGCGATCAGGAAGAGCAGGATGCCGCCGGAGATGCTGAGGGTGGCGGGTCTCACCCCGAGAAAGGCGAGGAGGTATTTCCCGACGAAGAGGAAGCCTAACAGGATCACGAGGGAGAAGAGCAGCTCCCGGACGAGGATGCGGCGGCGGCGCTCTTCCGGGATCTTCGCCAGCACGGCATGGAAGATCGCCGCATTCCCGAAGGGATCGAGGACAAGGAAGAGGGTGACGGCAAGGGCGAGAAGGTCCATCGGGAGGCGATCAGACCACCGCGTCCTGAAGCGGTCAACGGTCCTCCCGCGGATCGGGATCGCCGCGCTGGGGGATGGAACTGGAACCGCGGGCGGCGTCCTTCAACTTGCGCGAGGTATTGCGCTCGATGGAGATCGCCATGCGCTTGCCCCGGATCTCGTGGGAGGTGCCGATGTAGGAGAGGTCGGTGACTTCGAGGGTGGTCCAGCGCCAGCGGAGGAGGCGGAGGCGTCCGCCGTTCACGAGGACTTTCTTTTCGGTATCGCCCCGGCTGACGGTCGCCACGAACTCGGGTGGAATCCGGCCGCGGTCATCGGTGAAGGTGATCTCCACGCTCAGCGGCCCGAAATAGAGTCCGAGGCATGCGGCGGCGAGGAAGAGCCAGACCACGCGTAGGGCAAAGCGGCTCTTGCTTGGTTTCCGCTCCGGTGGAGCGGGCTCGGGCGGTTCGGGCGGCGGGGTGAACGGGCGGTCCTCGCCATATCCCGGCGGCAGCGGCGGAGGGTCGAAGTTCATGGTGGTTTCCTCGCGCGGGTGCCGACGGGTTCTTTCCCCGGTGAAGTTCACGTCCTTTCGACGGCGGGATCGGTTAGATCTTCAGGTAAATCGCAGGTTTGTTCAACCCCTGCGGCTGGAAGCCGCAGCCACGCAGGGGTTAGATCTTCACGTAAATCGCCGGTTTGTCCAACCCCTGCGGCTGGAAGCCGCAGCCACACAGGGAGCCCCGGGGATCAGGGGACCAGGGACTTCGCCGCGGCCTGCGAGGCGGCATTGACGAAACGGACGGTGTCCGGTGCCGGGCGGGAGACGAAGATGAAGCGATCTTCCGGAGTGGCGATGATGTCCCCCACCCCGGGATCTGTATCCGTGCCGGCCATGGCGGAGACCATCGAGCGGGCGGCGATGGAGAATGCCTCCGCGGACTTTTCCGAATCGAGGCGGAGGTCCCAAACCAGATGCACTTCGGCATCGCCGGTGGCAAAGAGCCGGTAGCGGTCGCCGCGCCAGGCATCGGCAAGCGGTGCGGATTCTTCACCCAGGGGTTCGAGCCAGAGGTTCAGGCCGAGCATGCCGGTGGATTCCTCGAGGAGCGGGTTTCCGGGAGTCGGGGGGAGAAGCGGAGGATTCGGCTTCTCGATTTCCTCCCCTGCGGGGAAGTAGGCGGCGGTGAATTGCGGCGGCTTGTCCAGGCCGGACAAAATCTCCTCCTGATCCATCAGGCGTGTGGCTAGGCGAATGCCCAGCACGGAAGGAAAGGTCGCGAGGCCGCGGATGTAAGCCGGCATGGTTTCCAGCAAGCCCCGCACAGCTTGATCTTCCTGGGCACCGGTGAAGCCGGTCGCGAGGGCTTGGCGGGCGAGAAACCGGTTCTCGATGGCGATGGCGGTGCCGTGGTAAAGTGCCTCGCGCGAGGTGGCGATTTCATCGCCGGGCCAACCATCGGCGGGAGGGTTGTTCTGGTGGATGAGGATGCGAACGAGAGCCCGAACGAGAGAGGCTTGGTCGGGGATCGATTGCGGGTCGAAGCGGCTCGTCACCCAGGCCTCGCCGCTTTCGTCATCGAACCACGAGCGGGCTCCTTCCGACTTGGTGAGCGCGAGCTGCGGGCCGAAGCGGTCCCCGGTGCCGAGCAAGCCCATGAGTTTCCATGCCTGCTCGCGGGAATCGAGGCCATGAGGACCATAGCGGGCTTCGATGGATGCCTGGACCCGGCCGCGGAGTTCCTCCACGGCGATCTGATGGACCTGCGGGCTACTGCGGAAGCTCAATCCCAGCGCTTGCTCGACGAAGGTGATCAGCTCGGGCTCGACCCGGAAATCGCCGCCGCCCTGGGCGAGCGAGCGCAGGCTTTCGTTCTCGCGGCGGAGGAGCTCAACCTCGCTTTCGAGGGCGGTGATGCGCGCGGCAGCGTCATCGTCGGAAGCCGCAGGTGCAGCCGACTTCCAATGCAGGGCCTGCATCCACCCGGCCGCGCCGAGCGCCGCGCCGAGCAAGCACGGCAGAAGGGTCTGGGGACGCATAGGAAACAGCGGTCATTTTCCGCCGATCCGCTGGCCCTTCGGGTTCGCGGTGTCCTTGCCCGGGAGCGGCTGTCCTTCGAAGGGGTCGAACTGGAGGCCGGAAGGGCCGAAGACGTCCTCCGCCATTTTCCCGGGGATCAGGTTGATGGCGATGGGGGCGTTGCGGTTGCCGCGGGTGTCGTAGGTGTAGATGAAGCGGCGGATGGGCATTTCCTCGCCGGTCTGCGGGTCCTTGCGGGTCACGCGGGCGTCGAACATCTGCTCTTCGAGCAGCTTGCCGAAGGTGAGGCCGGGGCGCTTGTCGTAGCCGTAGCGGGACTTGAAGAGGCGGGTGCCCTTGCCGTCGAAGATATCGCAGGTCAGGGGATTCCCCTGCGGGCTGAGGCGGTAAACGGTGGTGGTGAGCAGGGTGCCGCTGGCGTTCTTGAGCTTCTTGGTGATGGTGCGCTCGTCCGGCGGGCGGGAGAATTCCTCGTAGGAGCCGTCCTTGTTCCGCTTCACGCTGGCGTAGGGGCCCTTGACCTCCAGGCCGGGCACGCCGGCGGTGGCGATCCCGGCGAACAGGATCGCGGTGGCAAGCAGGGTTTTGAAGTTCATGGCGCGGAGATTAGGACTTGGCGGGAGCGGCGGCAAGTTGCCATTTCCCGGTCCGCATGTGGTGGAAAACGGCTCGTTCGCGGATGGATCTGACCCGGCGCGGGAGGATCATGGGCATCCTGAACGTGACCCCGGACTCGTTTTCGGACGGGGGCCGGCATGCGGACATCGGGGCGGCGCTGGAGCATGCCCGGCGGATGATCGGGGAAGGCGCGGAGATCATCGACGTGGGCGGCGAATCCACCCGGCCCGGGGCACCGGAGGTGACGGTGGAGGAGGAAATCGCGCGCACCC
>CBFGPU010000279.1:0-4955 GCA_965650715.1 uncultured Haloferula sp.
CGGGCTTCGCCTACGCGAACACCTACCAGGTGGTGAATCCGCACACCTTCCTGACCACGGAGGAGGCGAATGTGCGGCGCTTCGCCTGGCTGCTTCCCGACAGGCGGCCGATGGATAACATGGCGCTCCGTTTCGATTCGCCGCAGGAGGATGAATTCGCGCCGCTTCTCATCACCTTGCTCTCTTCCTATCTCGGTGTCTCGTTCCCGCGGCGGGAGGACCGCTATGCGCGCTATCTCAGCTTCGCGGATGCCTCCGCGGAGGAGATCGCGGAATGGAAGCGCGGCTTCGAATGGTTCCTAAAAAAGCTCACGCTGAAATACGGCCGTCGCCTGCTGCTCAAGTCGCCTCCCCACACCGCCCGCATCGGCCTGCTGCGGGAGATGTTTCCGGATGCGAAATTCGTCCACATCCACCGCCGGCCGGAGGAGGTCTTGCAATCGTTCCGGCACTACTACGATACCGCGATGTGGCATACCTATCTCCAGCGACCCGACCGAAGCCGGATTGACGACGAGATCTTCCACCGCTACCGCACCTTGATGGGCGCTTTCTTCGCCCGGCGGGACTCGATCCCGCGCGGGAACTTCCATGAAGTGTCCTTCGCGGAACTGGAGCGGGATCCGATCGGGACCGTGGCGGGGATCTATGAGGCTCTCTCGCTTGACGGTGCCGCGCAGGCCCTGCCGAAGATCAAGGCCTACGCGGATACCTTGGACGGCTATGAGAAGAACCGCTTCGAGCCCCTCGACGCCGCGGCGAAGCAGCGCATCCGCGACGAATGGAGGCCTTTCTACGAACCGCTCGGATACCGCGTCGAATGAAACGCCGGATCGCTCCCGGTCCTCCGGGCTCGCCGCTCACCGGGCACTTGCACCGGCTGCGCCATGACGTGCTCGGCCTGCTGACCGATGCCACGCGGGATCACGGCGATGTCGTGCGTTTCCGCGTGGGCCCGCTGGTGATGCATCTGGTGAATCATCCGGACCATGTCGCGCAGGTGATGATCCGGAACCGGAAGAACTACGACAAGGCTTCGCGCAGTTCGGCGTGCCTCGCGCTGATCTGCGGCGAGAGCCTGCTCACGGCGAATGGCGATGTCTGGAAGCAGCGGCGCCGGATCATCCAGCCGATGTTCCACCGCACGGCGGTCGAGGGATTTGTTGCGGCGATCGCTTCATGCACGGGGGAGATGCTCGATGCGTGGGCGGCCAAGGCAAGGGAGGGAGAGCCGGTGGATGTCGCTTCGGAGATGATGCGGCTTACGTTCCGGGTGGTCGGCCGCTGTCTTTTCGGTGCGGATCTCGAACGCGAGGCGCGCGCCGTGGAGGACGCGATGCACGTGATGGTGATGCATACCTACCGGCGCTGGCGGAGCATCCTGAACGCACCGCCTTCCTGGCCTACGCCGGCGAACCTGCGCTTCCGCCGCGCGGTGGCGGAGGTTGATGCGATCATCGCACGCTTGATCGCGATGCAGCGCGCGGCTCCTCCGGAATCGCCGAATCTCCTCACGATGCTGATGGGGAGCCGCGATGCCGAGAGCGGTGTCGTGCTGCGCGACGACGAGATCCGCAACGAAGCGATCACCTTCCTCCTCGCCGGTCACGAGACGACCGCGAACGGACTCGCGTGGGCGCTCTTCCTCATCGAGCGACATCCGGATCGGGCGGAGGAGATCCGCAAGGAGGTGGAAAGGGCCTGCGGTGGGGACATGCCGCGCTTCGCGGACTTGCCGCAGCTATCCAAGGCCCTCCACGTCTTCGAAGAGTCGGTGCGCCTTTATCCGCCGATTTGGGCGATGGAACGGCACGCGATCGCCAGCGACGAGATCGGCGGCTACCATATCCCGAAGGGGTCGGGGGTCATCATCAGCCCATACACCCTGCACCGGCATCCCGGGTTCTGGGAGCGGCCGGAGGTGTTCCTGCCGGAGCGTTTCGAGCAGCGGGATCACACGGCCTACTATCCCTTCGGTTCGGGTGCACGGTTCTGCATCGGCAGCGAGTTCGCCCTGGCGGAGGCGCGGGTCATCCTGCCGATGATCTTGAGGAGGTTCAGGATCATCGCGGAGCCGGGGCAGAGCGGCGAGCCGGAGGCGGGCATCACGCTGCGCTTGAAGCATGGCTTCAAGGTGCGGTTGACGGAGAATTGACCGCGCGGCCCTTCTTCGCGGATCAGGGCCGATTCACCGGGACGGGATTGGTCTTTGCCGGGAGTTCAGTGACCGGTTGCCGCAGGGCGTGAAGGTAGTAAACCACATGCGGGCGGGAGCCCTCGAAGTGGATCTCCCTCGGATCCGTATCGGTGATGGTGTATGAATCCGCGAGGATCTCCTTCCACTTGTCCTCGCCGATGAGATGGACTTCGAACCTTTTCATGGGATATCAAGCGTCCACCGGATAACGGGGCGGATCAAGGAAACTGTCAGTGCTTCGCGCGTCTTGGTGATGACCCTGACGTTTTCCTTGAATGCTTCCTGACTGTCAGAGCGGCGAACAAGTGTCCCCGGATTCCCGAGCCGCAGCGAGGAGGAGCGAATTTTTGAACGAAAATCGCCCCAAAAGTCGTTTTATGGCCGTGAAATTGATGGTGTTTTTCGGATTCCTTTTTTCAAGCCTCGCCCTCTGCGCTTCACCGGATGCGGAGATCGCCGCCAAGGTGCCGAAGGCGAAGGCGATCTTGGATGCCTGGCAGGCGAGGAATCCGGTCCGTGCGGAGAAGAAGGTGCATATCGTATATTGGACGCCTTCCGACCGCGAGCCCGCGCCCCGTTACGAGGAGCGCCTCGGCACGATCATGGAGGACATCCGTGACTTCTACGCGCGCGAGATGAAACGCCTCGGCTTCGGCCCGATGAGCATCCGCCTCGACTATGGCGATGGCGGCAAGATGAAGGTGCACCTGGTGAAAAGCCGCAGGCCCTACGTGGATTTCGACGTGCAGTCCGGAGGTGCCATCCGCAACGAGTGCCTCACCACCCTGCGTGCCGCGGGGATCGATCCCGAGAAGGAAACGATCGTGATCTTCTGTAACATGTCGAACTGGGACGCCGCGAAGAGCACGATCTCCCAGAACAGTCCCTACTACGCCGGCGGTTCAAACCGCCAGGGCACCGCATGGCAGGTGGACTCTCCGATCCTCGAACTCGGCTCGCTCGCGAACAAGGAACCCCGTGTGAAAGACGGCCAGTATGGCGACATTTCCATCGGCCGCTACAACTCCATCTTCATCGGCGGCATTTGCCATGAACTGGGCCACGCACTCGGGCTGCCCCACAACCGCGAACGCCCCGACGAGGCCGAAGCCTTGGGTACCGCGCTCATGGGCAGCGGCAACCGCACCTATGGCGAGAACTTGCGCGGCGAGGGCAAGGGTTCCTTCCTGACCCTTGCCCATGGCCTGAAGCTCGCCTCGCACCCGATCTTCTGCGGCTCGGTCAAGGGCATCGATGCGCCGGCGAACGCCGAACTTCACGACGTGAAAGTGGTGAACCAAGGCAAGAGCTTCACCTGCAGCGCCCGCGTCACGGCGGATCCTCCTCCCTACGCGGTCCTCGGCTACATGGACCCGGATGGAGGTGGCGACTATGATGCCACGACCTGCACCGCGATCCCGGATGCCGCGGGGAATTTCACGCTGGAGGTGGGCACGCTGGCCGCGGGGAAGGCAGGGGTGCTCCGCGTGGTGGTGGTGCAAGCGAATGGCGCGGCGAGTTCCTTCGCGGGAGCCAGCACGCCGTTCACCTATCCGTATCTCGTAGCAAGGGACGGCAGCGTTGACCTCTCCGCGACCGAAGCGCGCTTGCTTTTGCTTCCTCTTGCAAAGGCCTCGGAGAAGAAAGATGCCACCGCGATGGCCGCCGAGCTGGCGCGGGTCGAAGCATCGAAGCCTTCGCCAGCCGTATTGGATGCCGCGAAAGTGCTGGCCGATCCCGCTGCGACCGAACCGGGACCATCGCCGGCCGAAGCTGGCGGTAGCTCCTGTCTGCTGGCCACCGCTTCCACGAAGTCCGCCGAAGTCGGCTGGGGCCGTCCCCTTGTGAACCGCTTGCCGGAGAGCGATGTGCTTTTCTTCTGCGGTTCCCGCCTCTTTCCCCGGGGCATCTACGCGCACGCGAATGCCCGGCACGTCTGGGACCTCGGTGGCAAGTGGCAGACCATGGCCGGTCATGCCGGATTGCCGGATGGTCGCGGCGGTGGCTCCTGCGTCTTCCTGGTGAAGGCGGACGGCAAGGAACTCTGGCGCTCGAAGAAAACGGAGCCGGGGACCTTGCTCTCGTTCTCCGTTTCAATTGCGGGAGTGCGCGAGATCGAACTGGTCGTTGAAGATGGCGGCGATGGCAACAGCTCCGACTGGGGCTGCTGGTTCGATCCGGTTCTCACACGCTAGTTTGAATTTCTACGGGCGATACGGGGTTTCTCGTACTTCCGGTAAGGCGATTTGCACGGCCCGGGAGCAAAATGAGACGCACGCGGCCCAGACATTCGCCGTCGTTGAGCGGAGGGGGGCGTGTCTCTTCGTCTTGCGGCTCAAGCGTCCCCCGCGATGAGCGCCACAGCCCGCGTTCTTGGCAGGAAAAATGCACGGGGACTACGGGATCCTCATACCTTGATGCCATGAAACCTCTGCCACCGATCATCATCGCTACCGACCGCGGCAGGCTCGTCGCCTACCGGCTCGACGAGGCCGACCACCCGAAGGTGTTGGCCACGGAGGAATTTGTGGAGGGAAACCGCAAGTTGTCCGAACTCGTCACGGACCAAGCGGGCGCATTCCCCATGACCGGCAGCGTCGGCACTGCTGCGGCCGAACGGCTGCCGCTGGTCGCGGAACTCGAGGTGAGGTGCTTTCGCAAGATCGCGGAGACCGTTCACAGGATCCTTCGCGAGGAAAAGGTAGCCCGTTGGGCGCTGGTAGCGCCTTCCGAAATCAACGGCGCGATTGTCGATTTC
>CBFGPU010000280.1:0-4908 GCA_965650715.1 uncultured Haloferula sp.
TGCGCTCCGCCCTACCGGTGGTGTCGCTGCGCTCAACCACCGGCTACCGTGCTGCGATCCCTGCGGGATCGGGTCAGCGAGGATCCGGGTCATGCGGCGAGGCTGCCGGGAAGGGATACCCGACCGTCCGACTGGATCGGGAGCCCCGCAGTTCTCGAATGGAGCACCGTAAGAACTCACCGTCCTCCCGGTGCCCCTACAGGGCACGTTTGATGGTGTCGGCAACCGAGGATTGCGCTACGCTTACCCTGGGCTATCCCATCGCCGCCCCGTTGGGCTTTTGAGCCAGGGCGGGTTGAGACGGGAGGAGGGAATTTCCAATTTGATGTCGGCAAGGTGGGAGGGTGTTGCCGGGGATGGCGGGTGGCGGCTAGAATGGAGGGATGGCGGAAGACATGGAGACGGGCGTGGAGAATCCGGCGAAGGCGGAGGAGAAGGTGGCGAAGAAGCGGAAGCGGTGCCTGACCTCGAAGCAGACGAAATTTGCCCGGGGAGTGGCGGCGGGGGCATCGCCGACGGAGGCCTTTGGCGCGGCGTACGGGCGGCACAATGCGAGCGATGCCTCGAAGCAGATGAGGCTGCCGTACGTGGCGGAGGAGATCGAGCGGATGCGGGCGGTGAACCGGGCGGCCTTCGACCTGGAGAGGAAGGATATGATCCTTTATCTAACAACGATCCTCTTCACGCCGGTGGGGATGGTGGATGCGGGGCATCTGCTGGCGGAGTCCTACGAGGCGTACCGGGACGGGGCGAAGGAGCGGGTGAAGGTGAGGATGGTGAGCAAGATCGAGGCGGTGAAGGCGCTGTGCCGGATGATGGGGTGGTGGGAGGCGGACAAGCCGGCGGAGGATCGGGAGACGATCTTTTACATCAAGAAGATGTGGGAAGATGGAGATCCACAACCAATCACCAATCACTGATCTTCCAATCACAAATCGAAGTGCGGCTGCGCCGGGAGATGGCGTAGGGCCCGGACGGATGGGGGTTGGCGGATTCAAAGCGAGACGGGTTGCTAATCGGCGACATCGACCCGCTCCGCCCGTCCTCTCCGCCACTTCCACAGCTTCCTTGCCAGCACCGCGAAGGCCACCACGACCAGGCCCAGGCCGTACCACACCGCGACCGGCACGGGCATGCGCGCGCGGAAGCTCGTGACCAGGGGCTTGGACATCGCTTCTCCCAGCGTGGCTTCCCATTTCAAGGTCTTGCCATCGTCCTCGATCACCATCGCATTCGACTCCAGCGGACGCTTCGGCAAGTGGAGGATGTAGGTGAGCTTGCGGTTCTTCCGATCGTCCGCGCCCACGCCGATGGCGGCGAGCCCGAGCGCATCCTTCACCTTGATCGTGCGGCTGAAGTCGAGGTCCAGGCCGATCAGGCGCACGTCGAAGTCCCCGGCGATGTCGGTGGCCGCGCCGGGGAGGGACCGCATGTCGTCGCTCTTCTTCAAGTCCACGAGCGAGAGCATCGACTCGGTCGAGACCGTCGCGGCCACCGTCACGCCCCGCTCGGCTTCGGTCACCTTCAACGCTTCCAGCTTCAACATCGGCTGGGTCGCCACGAGGTCGCGGATCCTGCTCTCGAGTCCCTCCGTCCCGCCGGTGAGCATCAGCGAGGATTTCGGGATCACGTATGTCAGTTCGGCCTTTCCCGAGCCGTCGCGGTGGACCCAGAGCTCCTCGCGGATGTCGAAGCATGCGGTGAGCAGCAGGCAGGCGAGGCCGGCGAAAAATCGGTGGAAGATGGCGGCGGCCTTGCGCATGGGATCGCGTGAAACCATGATCTAACCGCGATGCAGCGCCTTGTGGAGCCCGAAATCATCGACCAGTTGCCGCCGGATCATCCCGATGTGATCCGGAGCCGCAGGGATCTGAGGATGATCAACTTCCTGATGGGAAACGAGCGCTGGATCGCGCGCAATCTCCGCGCCTTTCCGGAGGCTTGCGCGCGCGGCGTGATCGAGATCGGGGCGGGAGAAGGGACGCTTTTGAAGCGGCTCGCCGCGCGCGATCCCGGGATGCCCTTGACCGGTTGCGATCTGGCCCCGCGCCCCGCCGGCCTTCCCGCCGCGATCGCTTGGGAACAGCGCGATGTCTTCGACTGCCTCGCGGGGTGTTCCTGCGGCGTGCTCACCGCGAATCTTTTCCTGCATCACTTCACCGATGACGAGTTGCCGCGTTTCCGCCCGCTTTTGCGGCAGTTCGAGGTCATTTGCGTGAACGAGCCTTACCGCACCGAACAAACCGTGACCGATGCGAAGATCATCATGCCGCTGGTCGGACGGGCGACGAAACACGACATGCCCGCGAGCATCCGCGCCGGCTTCCTGCATGGGGAGATGCCGCGGTTGCTGGGCCTCGATTCCGCGGAATGGCGGGTCCGCGAGGAAACCACGTGGCGCGGCGGGATCCGCATGCTAGCTTGCCGCGCTTGAAGGCGACGGTGACCATTGCGGGAGGCGGCTTGGCGGGACTCTCGCTCGCGGCGGGCCTGCGCCTGCGCGGAGTTCCGGTCGAGGTCCACGAGGCCGGGAGCTACCCGCGCCACCGCGTCTGCGGCGAATTCATCTCCGGGGTGAGCTCCGCGACCTTGGAGAGTCTCGGGATTGCCGGTGCCTTCGCCGATGCCGTGCCGCGCCGCAGCCTTGCATGGTATCGCGAGGGGCGTCCGGTCCATCGCGATGATCTGCCCGAGCCCGCGCTGGGAATTTCGCGGCACCGGCTCGATGCGCGATTGCGCGACCGGGTGATTGTCCTGGGTGGAAGCGTGCACGAGCAATCCAGGCTTCCACGCGAGCCGTGCGAGGGTCTCGTCTGGGCGGCCGGACGCATTCCGGCGAAGAGCCGCTGGGTCGGACTGAAGTGTCATTTCCATGATCTCCCGATGGACGCCGACCTGGAGATGCACCTGGGTGAGAACGGCTACGCGGGACTCGCGGGTGTGGAAGACGGGCGCGTGAATGTGTGCGGGCTCTTCGAGGTGGATCGCACGATCCGCGCGAATGGCCATGAGCTCCTGCTGGCTTATCTCGAACGGGGCGGGAACCGTCATCTGGCCCGGCGTCTCACTGCGGCTCTCCCGGATCCCGCATCCTTCGCCGCGGTCGCGGGTTTCGCGCTGGGTCGTCAGCGCGCGGAAGCGGGGCTGTGTGTCCTGGGCGATGCCGAGAGCATGATCCCGCCTTTCACGGGCAACGGGATGAGCATGGCCTTCGAGGCCGCGGAACTCGCGCTCGATCCGCTGGAGCGCTGGAGCGGTGGCCGTCTTGCATGGAGCGATTGCGTCGCCACGATCCGCACTTCCCTGCGCCGCCGCTTCCGCCGTCGTCTCGCCGCGGCCGGGGCCATGCACCCGGTGCTGCTGCATGGCAGCGGCCGGCATCTCGTCGAGTCCCTCGGCCGTGCCCGCCTCCTGCCCTTCCGCCCCCTGCTTTCCCTCGTCCGCTGATGTTCCTCGAATCGATCTCCACTGCCGTCCCGCCGCATCGCTACACGCAGGCCGAGTGCCTCGATGCGCTGCGCAAGGCTCCGGTCTATGACGGGCTCAAGTCGCGCTCGCGGCTTCTGGTGGGAAAGATCCTGGGGAACGGGATTTCGGGGATCGCGACCCGGAGCTTCTGCCTGCCCGAGCTCGCGCCGGTGATGGGCCGGGACGCCCAGCAGCTCAATGAGACCTTCGAACAGGAGGCGCCGCGCCTCGCCGCCGCGGCCTTGGTCCCCGCGCTGGAGAAGGCGGGGCTGGCCGCCGCGGATCTCGATGCCCTCTTCATCTGCACGTGCACCGGCTACCTGTGCCCGGGCGTGACCAGCCATGTCGCGGAGCGGCTTGAACTACGGGAAGCGGCGTACTTGCAGGACCTGGTGGGCCTCGGCTGCGGCGCGGCGATTCCCATGATGCGGTCCGCGGCCGGATTCCTCGCCGCGCACCCCGGCGCGAAGGTTGCCACCGTCGCCGTGGAAGTCTGCTCGGCCGCCTTCTATGTCGATGACGATCCGGGGGTGTTGATCTCGCTTTGCCTCTTCGGCGACGGAGCCGCCGCCGCGATCTGGTCGGATGTGGCCGGGCCGGATAAATGGCAGGCGGGTCGCTTCACCACCGTCCACCGCCCGCAGCAGCGCGAGAAGATCCGCTTCGTGAACGCGGGCGGGAAACTCCGCAACCAGCTCGACAAGGCGGTCCCGGGCCTGGCAGCGGAGGCCGTGGCCGAACTCTACGGCAAGCGCTCCGCCGAGCCCGATCGCGTCCTCACCCATAGCGGCGGACGCGACGTGATCGATGCGCTGGAGGCGGTGCTGCCGCATTCCCTCGACGACACCCGTGCGGTACTGCGCGACCACGGGAACATGAGCAGCCCTTCCGTGCTTTTTGCCTTGGACCGGGCTCTCGCCACCGCGAACGGGGATCGCCGCTGGTGGCTCTCGGCGTTCGGGGCCGGCTTCGCGGCGCATGCGTGCGAGATGTGGAAGTAAAGTTCGTCCGGCAGGGCCGGAGGGGCATCGGAACTTGTGAGTGGATCAGAGGAGCCGGTGGAGGATGGGTTCCAGCTTCTCGCGGGTTTCGGCGGGCCAGAGGTTGGCGGGGGTCATGATGGCGCCGTCGAGGGAGCGGTGTTCGGGCCACCCGGGGGTGGCGGGGATTTGGGGGATGGCGCGGGAGATGATGCGCTTCGCCATGCTGACGTTCGCATGAAGGTGGGCGATCACGGCTTCGGCGGTGACGGCGGCTTCGTCGGTCTTCCAGCAGTCGTAGTCGGTGATCATCGCCAGCGTGGCGAGGGCAATCTCGGCTTCGCGGGCGAGCTTGGCTTCGGGGAGGTTGGTCATGCCGATGACGTCGAAGCCGAGCTTGCGGTTGGTCTCGCTTTCGGCGCGGGTGGAGAAGGCGGGGCCGTCCATGTTGACGTAGGTG
>CBFGPU010000281.1:0-4901 GCA_965650715.1 uncultured Haloferula sp.
GCCGGTGCTGAAGGTGGTGTTGTCCGGCCAGTTCGAGGCATCGATCCCCTTGGGCGTGGACGACGCCCCGAAACGGCGGAAGAGGACGATCTTCCCGCGCGCCTGGGTGAGGGTGGGAATGGCCGAGCCCAGGTTCCACTTGGAAGGATTCTGCGCCACGTAGGCGTCGAAGGTCGCCTCGAAGGAGCGGGTGTTGCCGGAGGGCGTGTGCTCCTCCTTCACGCTCATGATCACCGTCTCGCCCGGATTCGCATTGAGAAAGCCAATCGTCGCGTTGAGCACGTCGTCGAAGTTCAGGTTCTGATAGACCGAGCCGTGGTGGATCGTGAAGGCGTTGTTGAGGTGACGGCAGCGGATGTCCAGGAAGCGCACGCCGGCGTTGAGCTGGTCGGCGATGGAAAGATCCTGGCATTTCGCCGTGCCGGAGACAGGTTCCACGCGGGCACCTGAATCGTGGGTTCCGGGAATCGAGAATTGGGACAAAGGAAGATTCCCGTCGAGCGGGGTCATCCAATTGTTACCCGCGGCTCCGGCGCATGGAGACAGCGCCGCCATCAGGAGGCCGAAGATACGGCCCATGTGGTGCTTCATGATTTCTTGGGTTGTAGTTGCGTTTTGGGTCCTAAGGTGACGTTTGGCAGGTGAGATGGGTTTAGTTCTCGCCAAACAATTCACCCTCCGCGCGCTCGCGGAGAGGACCTTCCGGAAACAACTCCACCCATGCGGCGGCACGCTCCCGGTCTGTTAGAGCCCACTGGTGCAAGGCTGAAATGACTGCCTCCTCCAGCAGGACGGGATCTTCGATTCCGGAGACAGCAAGGATGGCGGCCTCCTCAGGAGAACGGGCGGCGAGAGCCTGGATGCCAGCAGCCAGGAACCGGTCCCGCTTCTCCGGCGCAGCCTTCTCCGCGATCCACTTGAGCCCGTCTTCCGGCGAGCGGGCGACATAGGCCGCGGTGAGTTCGGCGAGAAGAGTATCGTCGGTTTCGGCGAGGCCAAGCGCAGCCTCGGGCATGGTCTCAAGCATTCGGCGGCAGGCGGCGGCCCGACAAATCCTTCTCTCCTCCTGGTTCCCGAGCTTGAGGAGCCATGTGATCGCGACCGGAGGATCATAGCCGAACTCCTTGCTTGCGACCAACAGGGCTTGCTCCCTCCGCTCCCATGGCTGGAGTTCCACGAGAAGATCCATCGCGCCATGGTTGTCCCGGCGGATGAGTTCGGGGATGAGCGTTTCCAAGGCCAAGGTGTGCTCCACGGGATCGGTGGACCGCAGGGCGGAGAGGAGCCGGGCGTTCGCCTCTGCAACGGGCTTCCGCATACGGCTGGCCGACTTCGACTGCAGGTCCGAAGCTCCAGCCTCCGTTGGTGGAATCCCCTCGGGCCCGAGTCGGGCCGGGTCTTTCCGCCGGTGCCGGTTGTCCAACACCAAGGGCAAGGCGACGATGAGCCCGCTCACACCGAGCAGGAACCAAAGCGTCCGCCATCTTCCCATGCTGGATGCTTCTCCCGGGTGCCCGGGAGGTCAAGCCACTTGGATTCGCTCCCGGTCGCCCTTTCGTGGACACGCCAAAGTCTCGACGCCATCGAAAGATTCCGGCCAAGCTGAACTTACCACAGCCGATGAAACTCATTCCCATTTCCCTTACCGCCGGGTTGCTCGCCGTCGCGAATTTGTTCGCCGCCCCCATGGACCCGATCAAGCCGGGCGACTACAAGGCCCCGGTAAAGGTGGCATGCATCGGCGACAGCATCACCGAAGGTGTGGGTGCCGAACGCGGGAAATCCTACCCTTCCCAGTTGCAGGAAATGCTCGGGGACAAGTGGCTGGTGGGCAATTTCGGCGTCAGCGGTCGCACCTTGCTGAAGAAGGGCGACTTTCCCTACTGGAACGAAGCCAAGTATCAGGACTCCCTGAAGTCCGAACCGGACGTGGTGATCATCATGCTCGGCACCAACGACACCAAGCCGCAGAACTGGAAGTTCGAGAGCGAGTTCGTGGCCGACTACACCGAATTGGTAAAGTCCTTCCAAGCACTGCCGAGCAAGCCGCGCATCTACGTCTGCCGCCCCTGCCCCGTGCCCGAGCCGGGCAACTTCGGGATCAACGAGAAGAACCTCAAGGAATGGATCAAGCGCATCGACAAGCTGGCGAAGGACATGGATCTCGGAGTGATCGACATGCACGAAGCGCTCGAGGACAAACCGGGGCTCATCCCTGACAAGGTTCACCCGAATACCGAAGGCGCGGGCGAGATGGCAGCGGCGGCCTACGAGGCGCTGACGGGGAAGAAAGCACCGAAGGCCGAAGCGGTGAAGTAAGTATCGCAGGAAGCGGTTCTCCCCGACCTTGACCGATGAAGGCACTCGTCTCCTCCGCCATCCTAACCCTGATCCAAACCGTTCATGCCCAGGACTTGCCCGATCCGCTCGTGGCCAAGGACGGCACAAAGATCACGAACGCGCGGCAATGGCGGGAGAAGCGCCGCCCGGAACTGTTGGATCTCTTCGCCCGCGAGATGTACGGTCATTCCCCCGGCAAGCCGGAGAAGATGACCAGCGAGGTCTTCGACCGCGATGAACAAGCGCTCGACGGCAAGGCCACCCGTATCCAGATCGCGATCTACCCCGGGGGCAAACCCGCCCCGCGAATCGACCTGCTCGTCTACGTACCGAACGAAGCGAAGGGACCGGTGCCTGCCTTTCTCGGCCTGAACTTCGCCGGGAACCACGCCGTGCATAGGGATCCGGGCATCCGCCTCACGGAGAGCTGGGTGGACCAGCGCCAGCCGAATACCGAGCCCTATGCGGAGTCCCGCAACCGCGCCACCGATGCCATGCGCGGGACCAATGCCAAGCAGTGGCCGGTGGAGGAAATCCTGTCCCGCGGGTATGCGCTGGCAACGATGTACCGCGAGGATGTCGCGCCGGATCACGCGCCCTATTTCGCCACCGGCGTGCCGCCCCTCTATCCCGAGTTGCAGGAGCGTGAAGACAACTTCGGCACCATCGCCACTTGGGCATGGTCGCTCAGCCGCGCTCTCGACGTGCTGGAGAAAGAACCGTCCATCGACCCCGAAAGGGTTGCGGTATTCGGCTTTTCCCGTCTCGGCAAGACCGCACTCTGGGCGGGGGCGAATGACGAGCGTTTCGCGATGGTCATCAGCAACGAGTCCGGCGCGGGCGGAGCCAAGCTCTTCCGCCGGGGCGTGGGAGAAGACATCGCGAGGCTGAACACGGTCTTCCCGCACTGGTTCGCGAAGAGCTTCCGCAAGTATTCCGGCAAGGACAGGGAACTGCCCTTCGACCAGCATATGGTGATGTCCCTGATCGCGCCGCGACCGCTCTACGTCGCCAGCGCCATCGACGACAAGAATGCCGACCCCGAAGGCGAGTTCGCCGGGGCGAAGGCCGCGGAGCCCGTTTACCGCTTGTTAGGCGCGGAAGGTCTGCCCGCCGGGCAATGGCCGGCGGTGGATACCTCCGTGCAGGGGGGCATCGGCTACCACGTCCGCAGCGGCGGACATGACGTGCAGCCTTTCGATTGGAAGCAGTATCTGGATTTCGCGGACAAGCACCTCAAGCGCTAGAACGTTTGAACTGGCTCGTAGCCGCATTGACCCAGGTCGGACCATGCTCAGCCGTCCGGCCGGATCCTGAGATCCGCGGTTATTGGGGTTCTCGAGCGAAACATGGCATCGGACGCGGCTACGGGTTGCCGCAAAACGCTCCAACGGCCCCTTCAAGCCTGAGGGTCCTGCATTTCCGCTGGCGCGGCATCGAAGCGCATGTCGCCGCAAACCACCAATGCCAGGCGCAGTCCGGCCCAACCGGCGACCAGCGCGACCGCAATGCCGCCCGCGAAGGCCGGGAGGTGCCGCAACACGAATCCGATCACCACCACGACGGTTGCCGCCGGGCTGACCGCCATCAAGAGCAGCGCAAGGAAGACACGGCTGCTGGCATGCGCGCCCCGCAGTTGTCCCGAATAGGCGCGGATCAAGCGGCTGCCGACCGAGAACGGAAGCATCGCCGCAAGCCAGAGCCATGGTGTCATGAACCACGCGAACAGGTTGCGGAAGCCGATTTCCACCGGAAAGGCCGGGGCGACAGCGACCGCAGCGAGGGACCAGAGAAGTGCCACCACCGGAGTCCGGATGAGCCATTCCTTCGTCGCGCAGCGGGACCACTCGACCGGGGAAAGCGGGAAGATGGCGAGCGGAGGAATGGCCCGTTGCAAGCCCGGGCGGAAAGGCTCGACCCAGGGGGCGAAGGTGGAAAGCGTGCCCGGCCCGGAGCGTGCCGCCGCAATTACCGTGAGGACAAGCGCCGGCAAGCCGAGGAAGGCCCCGTATTCGAACATGACCGGCCCGAGCCGGCCTTGCCATGAGAGGCGGATGATCCAAACGAATGTCACCGCGGCGGCCAGCAAACCGATGGAAAGAATGATGCGTCTGAACCAT
This sequence comes from uncultured Haloferula sp., assembly GCA_965650715.1. Taxonomy (GTDB): domain Bacteria; phylum Verrucomicrobiota; class Verrucomicrobiia; order Verrucomicrobiales; family Akkermansiaceae; genus Haloferula. The sequence goes on from CBFGPU010000281.1 coordinate 4,461, forward strand.
GCGAAAGCCCCGAAAGTCCCGAGGCAGGCCAGCAAGCGCTGGTCCGGGACCAGCGATCTCCACAGCAGTTTGTCGATCCGCGAGAAGCGATCGAACGGAACATAGGCACCGAGACCGACCCAACCCCGCGTGACCGTGGCGCGCAAGCCGGTGCGGAGTTCCGGCCGGGGATCTTCCTCCAGGTGCACGATCTCCGGAAGCTCCGGCTCCGGGGCGGAAAGCTCCCTGGCGTCCGGGACGGATGGCGGGTTCCACGCTTGGAAGACGTCGGAGCCCCGCCACGCCTCCCGCCACTCGAAGAAGACAATCACCAGCGCTGCGGCGAAGGCCAGCATCCGCAACATGAGATGCGAAGTATCGCCCGCCCAGAGGGACCACGGGAATGCGGGAAGCCAGCCATGGATGAATCCGTATCCCAATGATCCCGGTCCGAGATCCGTG
>CBFGPU010000282.1:0-4900 GCA_965650715.1 uncultured Haloferula sp.
GTGCAGATGGGAATTTCGAACCACCTCCGCGACATCGACGCGGCGTTCTCGGTGATCGCTCGCTATCCGGAGATGAAGGGCAAGCCGATCGTCATCGGGGAGTCCGACCCCGAGGGTTGTGCGGCCTGCCAGGGACCGAACCTCGCCTACCGCAACGGGACGATGTACTCGAGCTACACCGCCGCGAGTTTCCCGCGGAAGCTCGACCTCGCGGACAAGCACGGCGTGAACCTCGAGGGCGCGCTGACCTGGGCTTTCGAGTTCGAGGACCAGCCGTACTTCGCCGGCTTCCGCACGCTGGCGACCAACGGCATCGACAAGCCCGTGCTGAACGTCTTCCGGATGTTCGCGAAGATGGAGGGTTCGCGGCTGCCGGTGGCGAGCGACGCCGCCGTTTCGCTGCCCGACATGCTTCGCTCCGGAGTGCGCGAGAAGGCGGATGTCTCGGCGCTCGCGGCGATGGACGGGAAGAAGATCACGGTGCTGGCGTGGCACTATCACGACGACGACCTCCGCGGTCCCGATGCCGAGGTGCGGATCGATCTGTTAGGCGCACCGAAGGGAGTGCCGAAGGTGAAGCGCTACCTGGTGGACGAGACCCACTCGAATTCCTTCACCGCGTGGCAGGCGATGGGTTCGCCGCAGGAACCCACCGCGGAGCAGATCGCGGATCTGGAGGAAGCGTGCAAACTCGCGGAATTGAAGGAGGAGCCGCGGTTCATCGAGGAAGAGAAGCTTTCGGCGGTGTTCGTGACCTTGCCGCGGCAGGGGGTGACGCTGCTGGAGTTGGAGTGGGAGTGAGTGCTTAACGCTCGTGCATCTGGCGCCAGCAATAAGGAGAGGGGGCACTCCTGCCCCCGGCGGGGACGTGCACTACGACGCCAAGAGTGTCGTCGCTCCCTTACTGCTGGCACATGTGGCGGAATATTCCGATTCCCACTGCCCGCTTGTTTCCCCGGCCTGATGTGCCACGGTGGCTCCGATGACCGTCGGCCGCCTTCTCCCCCTTCTCTGGCTCTTGTTGGCCGCCGTGATTTGCGCCCAGGGTGATGAGGACGAGAAGGAGGAAAAGAAGCCGTCTCGCCAAGTCCGCTTCTTGGCCGTCGGCGACCTCCCGCCCTACCGGCAGGAGATCCGCGATGGTGTCGCTTACGAGTTGGAACCCCCGCCGGGGAGCATCCCGCCGCGCGAGTTGATCGTCGGCTCCGGCGGCGGTGATGCCGCGGAAGCCCGGTTGCTTCTCAATCAGGTTAGCGAGGGATTCAAGATCCCTGCGGGAGCCGGTCCCTTGATGTTGCGCTACAAGGGCGACAACGGCCAAGCCGAGCCATGGCTGCGCGTGCAGCGGCCGCAAGAAGGAGACATGCTGGTGATCCTCTGGCGGGCGGAGGGGAACAAAGGAACCTGGGCGAAGCCGCTCTCGCTGGTCTTGCCCGACGGCCCGGAGCAAGCGCCCGCCGGGCGCATCCGCCTGCTGAATGTTTCCCCGGTCACGGTGGGAGTGGTGATGGGTGCCGAGAGAATCGCGCTGCCGGCCGGCAAGTCCTTCGACCGGCCGCTTCAGCAGGGGAAGGATATTCCTTTCCAACTCGGGGCCGTCGATGCCAAGGGCGAGTTCCGCCGCTTCTACTCCGGCAGCGCCCTGCAAAACCCGGGCGAACGTACCTTGGTCGTGATCTATCGTGCAGACGGCGTCGATCCGCGCAGCGATCTCAAGGCGAACGTGATGCGGGAACCGGTGGTGCAGTGAGCACGGCGGGCGGCGCAGCCGCCCTGGGCTGCGGCAGTCTGCTCTGCTGCCGTGAGGAATGGGGAGTGTTCCGGGTCTCCCAGCGTAGGCGCGGTGGTGACACGGCGGAAGCACGGGAGATGAGGAGACACCTCAGGTTCCTTCCGCGTTCTCACGAACGCGCCTACGGCCGGTGAAGTAGTCTCACCCGCCCCCGCGGCAGGCTGCGCCGCTTTGCCGGAGGGCCTCCTTGCCAGCGCGGGGGCATCCGCTACGCTGGCCGCCATGCGCTACTGGCTGATCAAATCCGAGCCCGACGTCTTCTCCATCGATCACCTCCGGAAGGCGAAGCGCGAGCCATGGAGCGGCGTGCGGAATTACCAGGCGCGGAACTACATGCGGGACGACATGAAGCCCGGCGACCTCGCGCTCTTCTATCATTCGAGCACGAACCCTCCGGGTGTCGCGGGCGTCGCGAAGGTCGCGGGCACGCCCTATCCCGACCCCACGCAGTTCGACCCGAAGTCCGAGTACCACGACCCGAAATCGACCAAGGAGAACCCGCGATGGATGCTGGTCGATTTCGACTTCGTCGCGAAGTTCGATGCCGAGGTACCGCTCCAGACCTTGAAGGAAGACGCCGCGCTCGAAGGGATGGTCGTGCTGCAGAAGGGCACCCGCCTCTCCATCACGCCGGTCGAGCCGGCCCACTTCAAGCGCGTCTGCAAGCTCGCCGGCTGGAAGCCCTGAGCCATGCAGGACGAAACGCTCAACCCCTACGCGCCGCCAGCGGACCACTCCGTGGCGGCCGATGATCCCGGTCTGAGCTGGTGCGTCCAAGGAAGCTACCTTCTGGTTCGGCCTGGCGCGATGCTGCCGCCGGTCCCGCTTGAAGGAGACGAGGTCGGAGGAGTGCTCACACCCGGCGTCCGGCGCTTCCAAGTCATCACGGGAGGAGGGAAGGGGATGGCGGTGGCATTCATCCCATCGATCCTCGGGCTGGGGTGGTTCGTCTATTGCAGGATGAACGGCCTGGACTACTACGCTTGGCTCGGGGTCATCGTCATCATCGTGATCGCCCGTCTCTTCACCGGCCGCACCGGCGGAGCGATTCAAGTGACGGTCGGCGGTTTCTTCCCGGTGGAGACGCTGCGCCGGAAGAAACGCCTGCTCCGCTGGATCCGGCTGATGGTGGTGGGCGGGGTGGCCGTAGTTTCCGGCGCTTTGGCTACCGCCCTTTCCGAAGTCTCCCGCTACCTGTCCCTTGGCGGGCGAGGTTCCCAGTTGGACGACCTTGTCACGTGGTTTACGCCAACGGTCATTCTCGGACTGCTCCTGATTACCGGCGCAGCGATCTGGGGTCGGTTCCGGCAGGGCCTGCGGTCCAGTGCCTTCCGCGATGGTTGGCTGTATCTTCGGGGCGTGCCGGCGATGTCGTTGTCCAAGTTGGAGGCACGTTCGCGCGAACCGCAGCCGCCGCTGCGGATGAGGAAGGTGACGAAGTTCTATCAGTACCGGCTACCGTTCCACGCCCTGCTCCGGGGAGTGTGGCGTCATCCTTGGCTCGCCTTCTGGCTGGTGATCTTCAAGCTGATGCGCTCGGAACGCTTGGTCCGCCTGCAGTTTCACTGGAGCGAACGCACGATCCTGCCTATTGCCGGAGCCGACCCCGAGCTTCTCAAGCGTTGGGAGAAGGAAAGCGCGGGCACGCCGCTTGCCGAGTGGCAGGCCATCTACGCCGAACGACGCGACTCCCCCCAGGGTGATCTCCGCATCGAATTCCTCACCTATGCCTCGCCCGGTTGGCAGCACATTGCTTGCCTGGCCGTGACGCGGACTTCGGCGGGTGCCATCTTCTCGGAGATCCGGCAATCCATCTTTCAAAGCTGGGCGCAGGATGGACGCTTCTTCTTCACCTCCTCGCCTCCCATAGCCTTCCTGCTGCCGGACTACTTCGATTCGCGGGAAGTGCGCGGACCCTTGGAAGCGGTCTATCAAACCCACCTCGCGAGAACGGCCGGCGCGGATCTTCTAACAATCGGAGGGAAGCAACACCTCTTCCAACTCTACGAGCAACAGGCGGAAGACATCGCGGCCCTCTACGAGGACCGCGGCTTGCAATCTCCTCCGGAGGAGATGGAATTGCGGGATGTCCCCGCGTGAACGTTTCATCAAGGGGCGACCGCGGCAAGGGGGCGATCTTTCCCGATGCGGGCGGTGCCGCCTTCGTCCACGACACGGATTTCATTCGAGACGAACGCCACCCCGGGCAAGCCGCGGGCGGTGGACTCGGCGGCAGCCCGCGCCTCACGGCTTGGGACGCTGCCACTGAGCTTCATCATCTTGCCCGAGAGTTCACCGCGGATGTCGGAGTGGCTCAGGCGGGGATCCGCGGCCACGGCGGCGTGGAGGGCCTTCAGCGTATCGTGATCGGAGGGCACCTTGCCGTTCATGCCTTCCATCGCGAGGTCGCTGTTGATCATGATGTCGTCGGCCCACACTTCCGTCACGCCCGTGACATGCGAGAGATGGACGAGCTGGGCTTTCTCGCCCGTGCTGCCGACCTCACCGCCGAGGCTGACGACGCCGTCCTTCACCATCACGTCGATGTTCACGCCGGCGAAGAGGGGATCGTCCGCGACGATGTAGCGGATCTGCTCGCGGATCGCATCGTCGCTACGGATGGTATCGTAGGTGACTTCGAGCCGGCTCTCCACCTCGCTGATGCCCGGGATCTCGGTGGCGATCTCGCGGGCGATTTCCTGCTCGTCCCAGGATCCAACCTCGCCGGTGAGAAGGGCTTGGCGGTGGTCGACGTTCACCTTCACGCGGGTGGCATCGATGGCGTGGTTCTGAACCAGGCGTTGCTCGATCCGCTCGGCGAGAACGGCGTCCTTCGCGACCGGATCGATGATCTTCACGCGGTTGACCACGGCGCGGACACCATCGGTGGCCTTGGCCCGCGCGACGGCGCGCTCGGCTTGCTGGAGGGATAGCGCCGTGCCGGTAAGGGTGGCGATGCTGTTTTCGACGGCGACATCCACCTTGCAGCCGACGAGCTTGCGGTCGGCCTTCAGGTCCATGGCGATGAAATCGGCGGTCTCCGGCCCTCCCGAGGGGCCCATTTCCGGAGTCGCGGTAGCGGTGTTGAGAGCTGCAGCCAGCATCATC